>JABSRK010000069.1 GCA_013213915.1 Planctomycetota bacterium | reverse complement strand
TATGCCTCGCGGTCTCGCGCGGCGTGGCCGCCGACTCCGGGGTCGTACCAGTCCGCCACGTACACCGCTCCGTCGGTGCCGACGAGCACGTCCGAGGGACGGAACCAGCGCTGGTGCTGCTTCGCGTTCCGGTCGAGACGCGCGCGGATGATGAACCCCGGCTCGAGGTCGAAACCGGCGCCCTTGCGCACCGGGGTGTGGGCGTAGACGACGTTGCGACCCGCGTCACAGTTGAGGACGCGACCGATCCACGAGGTGGGCAGAAGGCCGCCCTCGTACACCGCGACCCCGGTCGGTCCGCCGGCGCCGTTGATACACCCGGCCGGGACAACGCCGGGATCGTCCTGATGCCAGTGGGCCGTCTGTGTCTCCTGCCCCGGGCGCCGGTCCGCCTGCCAGCTGCGCGTCCCGTCCTTGGAGAAGAACCCGTAGTTGCCGCCGGGCATGACCCAGGTCGTGCGGCACGCGCGGTTGCCGTCGTCGTCGTTGTCCGACTGCCACATGTTGCCGAACGCGTCGACGGCGACCTCGTAGTTGTTGCGGAAGTTGTGGGCAACGACCTCCAGGCCGGTGCCGTCGGGGTTGATGCGGAGGACCATGCCGCCAGTCCACAGGCGGCCGTCGTCACTCACCAGCCCGGACTTGCTTCGACCAGACTTCGGTCCCCAGCCACCGTAGATCGACCCTGACCGCAAGGTCCACCCCGCCGCGTCCTTGACGATGTGCGGGCCGGCGTTGCCTACCGCGATGTACAGCTTGCCATCCGGTCCGGCGACCACCGAGTGCACCCCGTGGTCGTGGTCGTGCCCGCCGAACCCGGTCAGGAAGACCTCTCGCTTGTCCGGGACGTCGTCCCCATCGGTGTCGGTGTACTTGATGATGTCCGGCGAGCAGGACACGAACACCTCGTTTCCGAGCACGCAGATGCCCAGCGGAGCCACCAGGCCCTTCTCCTGAACGAACACCTTGGAGTTGTCGCAGCGACCATCACCGTCCGTGTCCTCGAGGATGACCACGCGGTCACCTTTCTCGTGGAATCGGCCGGGGTTTCGGGTGCCCCACTTGCGGTAGTTCACCGCCTCCGTAACCCAGATCCGGCCTCGGGCGTCCACGTCCATGGCCGTCGGGTTGAACAGGTGCGGTGATTCCGCCCACAAGGTGACCTGCATCCCGTCCGGCACTTCGAAGTCCGCGGTCAGATCCTTGGATTGCGCAAACGCGGAGACAGAAACGACGGCAACGGCGATGAGACAGCGCATGGGCTGATCGTAGCGATCATCGGACCCGAGTGAAGGTGGCGCCGGTCTCGGAAGCGAGTATCCGCATGAATCGGATGGCGTCGTGGTTGGGGGTGTACAGCCCCACGGGTGGATCCGGCTCCGCGGGCATGGCGGCGATGGTGTGGATGCGGACGCCCCGCAAGCGATTCCAGTGGGCCACCCGCTCGATGATGTGCTCCTGGACGGTCGTCTTCCCGACCGTGGGGATGCCGTCGGTGACGAAGAAGATGGTGTCCACGTCAGCGAAGCGCTCGAACGCCTCCTCGAGGGCGCCATGGGAGTTGGTCTTGCCGGCGTGGCCAAGGCGCCGGACGTGGGCGGCTCCGGCTTTGCGGACCTTCTCGGTGGCACGCACGAGGGTCTTTCGCCACGTCCCGATGGCCGAGGAGAACGTCATGATGTTGAAGCGGCTGCGATCATCAAGCGCCTTGATGACGCGGACGAGCTCGCGTTTGGCGCCGGCGAGGCGCGAGATCGACTTGGTGTTCTGGTGCAGCGCGTAGCCCATGCTCATGGACACGTCGAGGATGAAGAGGATGCGGTCGGATTCGACGGGGACGTCGTAGTACCTCGGATGGGCGTAGCTCGTGTCCCGTACGCCGGGGCGCCCTTCCTTCGCACCGAGCCAGTCGTTCCACGGCGCGGACTCCGGCGGCAGCGTCTCCCCCGTGAGCTCCTTCAGCGTCTTGGCGAGCTCGATGCGGATGCGCAGGGGCTCCTTGTCGAGGCGGCGGATGAGGGTGCCGGCCGTCTCCTTGTGGCCGCACGCCCGGTACGCAATGACGGCCTCCTCACGGACGAGCGCGACGGCGTCCTCCAGGAGATGGCCGATGACGGGATCGACGCCCGGGCGGCGACCGAGGCGCGCACACGCCCGCGCGGCCGCGAGACGCACGATGGGGCTCTCGTCCCGTGCTGCCGCGAAGAGCGCGGGGACGGACTCACCGTCCCCCGCGACCGTCGATATGGCCAGGACCGCACGGGATCGAAGCTCCGGGTCTTCGTCGCGCGCACGCTTCAACAGACGGGGAAGCGCCGCGACCAGAGCCGGGCGCTGCTCGCCCCGCGTCATGCGAGCCAGCCCGCCGAGGGCGAGCCGGACGACCGGCCCGTCCTCGTGGTCGAGGAGCGTCGCCAGGTGCTCTGCGTGCGCCCCTTGCCGCAGGTCGCCGAGCGCGCGCTCTACCCAGAACCCCAGCCCGCGAAGCTCCGGCCGACGATCCCGTGCGACCTTGACCAGAAACTTCGCCCACTTCTTCTCGACGGCGAGCTGGCCGAGCAACCCGACCGCGGCGACCCGCGACCGATAGACCTCTGCCTGAGTCGAAGGGGAGGTCACGACCGACGCGAGGAACGTGCACGCGCGCTCCCGCACGGCGTCCGAAGCGTCGACCAGCCCAACAAGCTGATGCAGCGCGCGCTCCGCTTCCGCAACCCCGACGATGTCCCGGTGCGACCGCCACCTCCCGAAGCGCTTCATCACGTCTTCGAGCAGACCGTCCCCTCCCTGCGCGGGAAGAGCCGATGCGAGGGAGATGACGACGACGAGGTATCGCATACGACGGTTCAGGTTAACCTCTTCCCCATGCGTACCGCCCTCACCGTTCTGATCCTCGTCGCCGCCCTCCCCGGGCAGAAGCTCCCGAACGTGGTCATCCTCCTCGCTGACGACATGGGATCCGGCGACCCCCGCTGCAACAATCCGAAGTCCCGGGTGCCAACACCGAACATCGACCGCATCGCACGAGAAGGTGTTCGGCTGACCGACGCACACTCCCCTTCGAGCGTCTGCACCCCGACGCGCTACGGCGTGCTGACGGGCCGCTACTGCTGGCGCTCGCGCCGGAAGAGCGGCGTCGGCAATGGGTACTCCCCGGCGTTGATCGAGCCGGGACGCCTCACCATCGCGTCGATCCTCAAGGCCAAGGGCTACCACACAGCATGCGTCGGCAAGTGGCACCTGGGATTCGGATCCAGGAAACGCACGGACTACGACAAGCCGCTACGACCGGGCCCCCTCGAGGTCGGGTTCGACACGTTCTTCGGCATCCCGGCGTCACTGGACATGGCCCCCTATTGCTTCGTGAAGGACCGCCGCCCGACCGCGCCGCTCAACAAGGACATCGCGGGCAGCGGGCAAGTCCGCAACGGGGGCGGCGGCTTCTGGCGCAAGGGCAAGGTCGCCGACGGATTCCGTCACGTCGATGTACAGCCCAGGCTCGTCGAACAGGCCGTCGCGTACATCGAAGAGCGAGCGAAGACCAACAAGCCGTTCTTCCTCTACCTCCCGTTCGCCGCGCCCCACACGCCGTGGCTGCCCACCGAGCCGTACCAGGGCAAGGCCGAGGGATCCGGGCCCTATGGTGACTTCGCGCACATGGTGGACGCCGGCGTCGGAGAGGTCCTCGGCGCACTCGACCGCACCGGCACGGCGAAGAACACCTTGATCGTGTTCACGTCCGACAACGGTGCGCACTGGACTCCGGGCGACAAGAAGAAGTTCCCCCATCGCCCCAACGTGGGATTGCGCGGCCAGAAGGCCGATATCTGGGAGGGTGGACACCGGGTCCCGTTCGTTGCGCGCTTCCCGGGCCGCATCGCGGCTGGGCGAACGAGCGCCCAGGTCACCTGCCTTACCGACCTGTTCGCGACGGTGGCGAGCGTGGTCGGCGCGGAGGTGCCCGATGACGCAGCCGAGGACAGCTTCGACCTCTCCCCCGCCCTGTTTGGCGGCCCCGCGACCGGTCCCCTACGCACCAACGTCGTCCACCACAGCGCGCAGGGCAAGTTCGCCGTCCGCGTCGGCCGCTACAAGCTCATCCTGGGGCTCGGCTCCGGCGGCTTCAGCGCCCCACGCAACCCCAAGCCCAAGGAAGGCGGCCCCAAGGTCCAGTTGTATGATCTGGTGAAGGACCCGACCGAGGCGACCAACCTCTGGAACTCGGAACCGGAGGTCGTAGCGCGCCTGACCGCCGTCCTCGACGGCCTCAAGCAGGCCGGCCGCAGCCGTTAGGCCGCGGCTGCGCTGCGGATCAGTTGACGACGAGCGTCAAGGATCTAACGGTCGCGGCGACGGCCGCGGCGACGCTCCTGCTTTCGCAGGATCCGGTTGTCCGGATCTACCTGCCAGGATTTGCCCGCGAGCTTCACCGTCCCCTTCCCGTCCTTCATCGCGATGACCACGATTTTCTTTCCGACCCTGACGGGCACGGGCATGGGAAACGCACTGACGCCGGGCGCCTTCCACTCGAGGTGAAGCCGACCGTCCTGCTCCTTGGCGATGAGTTCGGGCACCTCCGCCTGCCGCAGGTAGACCTCGAAGAACCAGCCTAGGTCGGCGCCGTGGTACTTCTCAGCGATGGCGCGGATCTCCTCGGTGTCCGAGAAGCGCACCTGGGTCCCGTCGGTGACCTTCTCCTTGGCCGGGTCGGGGTACGCCATGCGGCGCAGGGCGGTGAAGAACTTCTCGTCCCCCATCACCCATCGCAGGGTGTGCATCACCCACGAACCCTTGTAGTACATGTCGTTGCCACCGCCGCCGCCGAAGTAGATCTCCTTGCTGCTCTGCACCTGGCGCGGCGCGATCGCACGGCGATTGCCGTGTCGGGCCTTCCCCGCCATGGCGATCTTGTAGGCGCTCTTGCCACGTCGGCTCTCCACGTACAACGCCTGCATGTAGGTCCCTATGCCCTCGTGGATCCACATGTCCTTCCAGTCGCGGCAGGTCACCAGGTTCGCCCACCACTCGTGGCTCATCTCGTGGTGGTGGAGCCAGTCGTAGTCGAACTCCCGGCGCTGGGGATACTTGTTCCCGTACGCGATGATCGTCTGGTGCTCCATCCCGAGGTGGGGCGTCTCCACGACGCCGTACTTCTCGTTGCGGAACGGATACGGCCCGCAGACCTCCTCCATGTGCTTCAGGTGATCGAGCACCTCGGGAAAGAACTTCGCGGCCTTCTGCTTGTTCTCAGGGAGCGCCCAGAAGTAGGCGGAGAACTTCTCCCCCGTGACGCTGGTGAACGTGCGCTTGAGCTCGACGTACGGCCCGATGTTCAACGCGACGCAGTAGTTGTTGATCGGGTTGACGATGCTCCAGTGAAACGTGCGCGTGCCGTCCCCGTTGGACTTGTTCGATGCGAGCGAACCGTTTGACGCGCATACGAGCTCGTTGGGCACGGTGATCTTCAAGTCCATGGACTCGGGCTTGTCCGACGGATGGTCCTTGCAGGGCCACCACAGGTCGGCACCTTCGCCCTGGCAGGACGTCGCGATCCACGGCTTGCCGCCCTTGGTCTTGGCCCAGGTGAAGCCGCCGTCCCAGGGCGGGCGAGGCGCGACGCGGGGCGCGCCCCCGTAGACAACGCACACCTCGACGTCCGAGCCTGGCTGGACCACCTGAGGCAGCGACGCCTTCACGAGTCCTCCTGCGTGCTCGAACGGGATGTCCTTCCCGTTAGAGATGACGCCCTTGACGTCCAACCGACCATCCAGGTGGAGGATCACGTCCTTCACGGGATGCAGCGCTGCGGCCCGCATGGTGCAAGATCCGTTGATCGTGCGCGCGTCCGGATCGACCGCGAGCACCAGGTCGTAGTGCCGTACGTCGATGGCTCCCTGCTCCGGAAGCAGGCGCCCACCCGACGCCGATTGCGCGGGCAGGGCCGCGGCGAGGAGCACGAGCAACGCCATGCGCTTGAGATGTCGCATGCGGTCAGCGTAGCAGGACACCGTCCCGGAGGGGATCGGAGGGGTCCACGAAGAACTCGTGACGTCCCGTGATGTGCGCCGCCCCTGACACATACGGAATGATCGCGGGCAACCCGCCGACGGACATCGTCTCGTGAACGGTGACGTCGAACCGGGTCCCGATGATGCTCTCGATGGTGATAGCGCCGTCCGCCATCTCCCCCCGCGCGTGCAGGATGGCGGCCCGGCCGCTCACGCCGGTCCCCGTGGGCGAACGGTCGACCTCCCCGTCAGCGAACACGCACACGTTGCGGCTGTGGACGTCGCCCTCCCCGGGCTGGTGCAGGATCGTCCCGTAGAGAAAATTCAACGCCGGATCGCCGTCGGGATGGACGATCTCGTATTCCGCCATCACGGCCCGCTTGATCCGCATGCTCACGTCCACGATGCGCGCGAACGCATCGGGGCCGATCTCCACGTCCACCGCCCGCGCATCGACGTACGCATAGAACGCGCCCCCGTACCCGATATCGCACGTCACGGGACCGAGACCGTCCACCTCGACCACCAGGTCCCGTTCGAGCAGAAAGCTCGGCACGTTAAGGAACGAGACCGTCTCGACGGTGCCCCCTCCGCCCCGATGCGCCGTCGCGGTCACGCGCCCCGCGGGGGTGTCGATCCTGATCTCCGGCTCGTCGCCCTCCGCGTCGAAGAGCCCGCAGTCGAGCCCCACCTTGACGAGGCCGATGATCCCGTGCCCACACATGGTGCTGTAACCCTCGTTGTGGAGGAACAGGACGCCCACGTCGCCATCGGGTGTCACCGGAGGGACGAGCAGGCAGGCGTACATGTCGGCGTGGCCGCGCGGCTCCAGGATGATCACGCGACGCAGGTCATCGTGGTTCGCGCGCGCGTGCTCACGCATCTCGAGGATCGTCTCGCCGGGCATGTCCGGCCACCCATCGGTCACCACGCGCAGCGGCTCACCGGCCGTATGGGCGTCGATGGTCTTGATGCGCAACCAGCCTGCCGGGATGTCCCACGTCATGTGATCAGGGCCAGCGAAGCCAGCCATCGAGGCGTTCGTCAAACGATGCGTCCATGCGCTCCTGTTGCCATGGGGCGGGCAACGCACTCAGCGCGTTCCACGGTACCAGCCGGTAGTCGATACGCTCCAGCGGCCCCGATGCCTGGGACGGCATGCAGCGGCAGATGAGAGAGATGACGTCGCCGGCGCCGCTCTCGAGATATATCCACGGACCCATGGGGACCGGCCCGTCCGCCAGCACCCGCGCGACGACCACATCCGAAAGTTCGTCGACGCCGCGCTCGAGGGCGTGGCCGCGCTCCGGTTCTCCGTGTCGGCGCCGCGCCGCTTGCTCGAGCTTCTCGGATACGTAGAGCACGCGCTGGCCCGTGGCGTCAGCCAGCACCTCCCACACCATGGGAAGACCACGTCCATCCACCGTGATCCGCACCCCCTGGCTCCTCCAGTCGGCGTCCGCATGCGCGCGGTGCCACCAGTGGTAGTGATACTGGTCGTGGTGCTTGCCCGAGATCAGCGCACGCGTGAGCCCGTAGTAGACCACTGGAGCGCCGACCACCTCGAGCGCACCCCCCGCGCCGACAGCACCCCACTGCCCGATCACGTTGTCCTTGACCAGGATCAACGGCGCGAGCGACGACGGGAGATGGTCCTCCTGGACGTTCCCGGGCATCAACTGCGCCGCGGCGCCGAATCGGGTCGCCGTGCGATCAATGACCATCCCCCGCGGATCCCTGGCGACGTCAACGCCGCCTGCGACCTCGGGTCCCTCCTCGCAGCACCCGATCAGCGACGGGACGGCCAACATCCCTATGAGGATGACTCTCAGTCTTCCATCCGACACTGCGATCTCCAAGGATGCCCAGTATAGGGTGGAATCGTGTGACGTCCCCGTGACGAGACCCGGCCGCCCAGACGCCGTAAAGTGATGGAGACGGAGGAAAGTCCATGCGCCGGTTCGTAATCGTGATCATCTGCAGCCTGCCCCTTCTCGCCCAGGATCCGAAGAAGCCGGACGAGAACGACAAACGCTGGCACGCATCCGTTCGGAACGTGGCCACTGGATACAGGACCTGGATGCGGCTGGAGGACCAGATGCGCTGGGCGCCGTGGCTGTGCTTCGCGCCGATGCCCGCACCCGCACGGTTCAGCCGCGCAAAGCAGGACACCCCGCACGCACGGAAGCTCTACACGCTCTACGCCAAGGACCCTGTTGCGTACGGTGCGAAGAAGACATCCGATCTGATAAAGCCCCCCGTCGACAAGCTCGCGACATTCGACCAGGTCGTCGTCAAGGAAGCCTGGCTCCCCGAGCGCATGAAGCAAGCTCCCAAGGCAGACCGCACGCCGGCGGCCAAGAGTGGCTTGCGCCCGGCCAAACGCGGCAAGCACTGGTACCGCGCCGACAAACGAGCCGGCCTGTTCGTCATGATGCACGTGGCCGGCAAGCCGACAGCCGCGACCGACGCTGGTTGGGTCTACGCCACCGTCACGAACGACGGCAAGGTGACCGGCGCGGGTCGGATGCAGTCCTGCATGAGCTGCCACACCAAGCAGGCAAACCGCCTGTTCGGTCTGCCCAAACCCGCGGCCAAGAAGTAGCGCGGCAACGCGCGATCTCTAGGCCAGGACCTGGTGCATGGGCTCCGCCCCCTCGACGCCCACAAGACGTCGGTCGAGGCCGCCGTAGCGGAAGGCCAACCTGTTGCAATCGAGGCCGAGGCAACGGAGGACCGTCGCGTGCAGGTTCTTGACGTGGAAGCGGTCCTCGATCGCGGCTGAACCCAGTTCGTCGGTGCGACCGACGCTGACGCCCCCCTTGATGCCGCCTCCGGCCATCCACAGCGTGAAGCCGTAGCTGTTGTGGTCGCGGCCCGTCCCCTTGGCGTACTCGGCGGTCGGTTGGCGCCCGAACTCCCCGGTCCACACAACCAGGGTCTCGTCCAGGAGCCCTGACCGCTTGAGGTCCTTCAACAACCCGGCGATGGGCCGGTCCGTGTTCCCGGCGTGGCGATCGTGGTTGATCTTCAGGTCGCCGTGGGCGTCCCAGTTGTTGTCGTTGTGGTGGCCACCCGAGTAGACCTGCACGAACCGGACGCCGCGTTCGACGAGGCGCCTGGCGATGATGCACTTGCGCGCGAAGTCCTGCGTGCGCGGCTGGTCGAGCCCGTAAAGCGCCTGGGTCCCTTCACTCTCCCGCAAAACGTCCAAGGCCTCGGGAGCGTGGGCCTGCATGCGATACGCCAGCTCGTAGCTGGCAATGCGCGCCGCCAACTCGGAGTTGTCACTGCGGGTCGCAAGGTGCCGCTCGTTCTCACGCTTCAGCTGGTCAAGGATGCGGCGCTGCAAGGAGCGCGTCATCCCTGCGGGCGGACTGAGGTCGAGAATGGGCTCGCCTTCGGAACGGACGACAACGCCCTGGTACGACGCCGGCATGTATCCGGACGACCAGTTCTTTGCCCCGGAGATCGGTCCCCCGGTCTTGTCCAGCATGATCACGTGCCCGGGCAGGTTGGGGTTCTCGCTACCCAACCCGTAGTTGGCCCACGCCCCCATGCACGGGTGGCCGGAGAACAGGTTCCCCGAGTTCATCATGAACATGGCCGACCCGTGGATCGGCGACTCGGCGTACATGGAGTGCACGAACGTGATGTCGTCCACGCAGGTCGCGAGGTGAGGGAACAGATCCGAGATCCACTTGCCGCACTCTCCGTACTGGCTGAACTTCCACTTCGGACCGACGATGCGTCCCTGGTTCTTGGAGCCCCCGCGACCGCGGGTCTTCACCTTGATGGTCTTGCCGTCCAATGGATACAGCTTGGGCTTGTAGTCGAACGTGTCGACCTGGCTCGGACCTCCGTACATGAACAGAAAGATGACCGACTTGGCCTTCGGAGCGAAGTGCGGCACGCCGGCCGCGAGCGGACCGGCCAGGCCAGAATCGCTCCGAAGCGACGGGATCTCGTTGATGAGGCCGGCCAGTGGCAACCCGGCCAGGGCCCCTCCCGCGCGGCGAATAAAGAAGCGTCTGGTGATGTCCTTCATCACAGGTCCTCGTCAGTCAAGATACATGAATGCGTTGGCGTTCAGACACACCAAGCAGAACATCTTCAGGGCATCGTGGTCGTCGAGCGCGTGATCGGAGCGAAGCTGGGCGAGAAAATCCAGGTGCTCGCGCACGCGCCGATCTCCTGGTTCACGACCGGTCACGAGCTCCAACCCCCGTCGGACGCGGGCGGCGTCGTTCTTGCCGTGCTCGGCCGTCAGACGTCTGGCGAACGCGTCCGCCATGAGGCGGGTGAACTCGCCGTTGAGCACGTGCAACGCTTGCGTCGGCGTGGTCGTATTGAAGCGGACGGGGCACGCCCTGTCCGTGTCGGCGAGGTCGAAGTTGGACAGGATCGGCGTCAGCAGTGATCGCTTCACCTTGATGTAGATGCTGCGCCGGTGCCGCTCCTCGTCGGAGGACTTTCCCCATACCTGGTTCGGCCGGCTCGACGTCGCCAAGACCTCGCGGGGCATCAACGAGTAGAACGACGGCCCCCCCATCTTCAAGTTGAGGATGCCGGCGACCCACAGCATGGAGTCGCGGATCTCCTCCGCGGTCAGGCGCCTCGGGTCGAACCGCCAGAAGAGCCGGTTGGCCGGGTCCTTCTCCAGCGCCGCGGCGTCCGCACGGCTCGACATCCGATACGCGCTGGACAGCATGATCGTGCGGTGCAGCTTCTTCAAACTCCACCCGTTGTCGACCAACTCACACGCCAGCCAATCGAGGAGGCGCGGGTGCGTCGGGCGCTCACCAAACTCGCCGAAGTCTGACGAACTCGCGACGATCCCCCGTCCGAAGTGGTGCTGGAACACGCGGTTGACCGCGACCCGCGAGGTCACCGGGTTCTTGGGATTGGAGATCCACGCGGCAAGGGCGCGCCGGCGCCCCGACGACCTCTCGCGGGGCTGCGGATCGGGCGGCGGCGGCGCTGTCTCGAGACACGACGGCACACCCGGCTGGACGCGCTTGCCCTTCACGTGCGCATTGCCACGAACGTGCACGTGCATCTCGGGAGCGTTCCGACCACGTTCCTGCACGGCCATGGCCATGGCCACCTCGGGCAGGCGACGGCGACGCACCTGGTCGCGCTGCTTGCGCAACTCCTCGTATCGCTTCCAGTCCGCCTCACCGAGGATCTTCTTTCCGTTCTTGCGCACCTCCCCCTCGAGGTTCTTGCGCTCGCGCTGGGCCTTGCGCACAGAGAGATCCCGACGACCGAATGCGATGTCGACCAGCGAGCCGCCGCCCAGATCCGATCGGTGCGCCGGTGCGACGTGGACGTACTGCCCGCCCCCCGTCTGGCGGCAATGCACGGCGAGGACGTTGCCCCTGGCCTTGAGCGCTCCACGTGCCGCGGCGGAGATCTCAAACACCGAATAGTCAACGCGGTAGCCGGACTGGCGGAGGGCCGGAACCCCGTTGATCCAGACTTCCAGGTCCTCGTCGTGATGGGCCACGAGGATCAAGCTCTCAGCGTCGGAAGGCTCCCAGTCGAACGTGGAGCGCAGCCAGATTTCCTCGCTGTGCCACTCGGTCCCGACCGCCGCCCCGGGGGTTCCAGGCGATCCGAAACCGGGCTTCCCGGTCTTCCACAACCGCGACGAAGCGGCCGAGTGCCAGCCGTCCCCAGGCTCCTCGGTCACGTATCGCCACGACGCCGCGGAAGCAGGACCCCACCACGCCTCGAGTCCGTGACCCTTGGCGCGATTCCAGTAATCGACGCGGAACGGGATGAGCCCTGCGTTCAACGCGACGGTGGCACGCCACAACCCTCCGCTCCGCTTGGACTCGCGGCCCATCACCTCGTCTCCGTCGAGCACGAGCCGAGGATGCATGCGTGTCTTGAAGTTGAACGTGTACCGGCCCGCACGAGGCACGCGCAGCTTGCCCTCGTAGACCACGCCGATCGACTCCTCGCGGGAGGCGACGGTGAGGTCCAGCAACCCGCTCGGCAACTCCCCCTGGGATTCGGCGAGGAGCATGTCGAAGTCCGGCATGGTCTCCCACGTATCGCGATAGAAGCGATACTTCAGACCAACGAGATCGCCCTGGCCCGCCTCCCCGGCCCGCGCGGCGAGGCGGCTCAAGTACTGCCCCTCGAGAGCCCGCATCTCCTCGACGATCCGGGCCTCGTCCGCTTGCTTCTTCTTCTCGGCGACGGCCCGGACCTGCTCCTCCTCGCTGCTGGCGATCGGCGTGAACACCCCGTTGATGCTCATCTCCGTCATGCCGACGAAGTAGGACATGAACTGGTAGTACTCCTCCTGCGAGATCGGGTCGCCCTTGTGATCGTGGCAGCGAGCGCAGCCGATGGTCATCCCCAGGAAAGCCTCGGTCGACGTGACCAGGATGTCGTCCAGCACGTCGTAACGCGCCTGAAGATTCCCCTGGCCCGGCTCGTCGTCCCACTGCATCAACCGCAAGAATCCGGTGGCGACGATGGACTCCGGCGTGACGTCATCGAGCTCATCTCCGGCAAGCTGCTCGGTGATCATCCGGTCGTATGGCTTGTCCTTGTTGAACGCGTCGATCACCCAGTCTCGGTAGCGCCACACGTGACGCTTGTCCGAATCTCGCTCGTAGCCGTTGGTCTCTCCGTAGCGGACGAGGTCGAGCCAGTGTCGTCCCCACTTCTCGCCGTACTGCGGACGCGACAGCAGGCCGTCCAAGACCCGCGCAAACGCATCGGGACGGCGGTCCTGAACGAACGCACGGACCTCCTCCCGCGTCGGCGGCAACCCGATGAGGTCGTAGGACGCCCGACGGATGAGCGTCACCTTGTCCGCCGCGGGCGCAGGTGTGAGCCCAGCGCGCTCGAGCGTGTCCAGGATGAACAGGTCCATGCCGCTGGTGGCCCACTGCTTGTCGGCGACCGCGGGCTCCTCGGGACGGGTGAGTTCGGAGTACGCCCAGCCCGCGAGCCCGTCATCACGACCAAGCTTCTTCTTCTCGGGCGCCAGGACCTCGGGAACCGGTCCATCGGGCCAGGGCGCGCCCATCTCCACCCAGCGGTGGAGCGCGTCGAGCTTCTCCTGAGGCAGCTTCCCCGTCGGAGGCATGCGGTGGTGATCGTCCTTGTACGACACCATCTGCAGCAACCGACTCCGCTTCGGCGCATCGGAGTCCACCGCGGGACCGGACTGCCCACCAGCGATCAGAAACGTACGGTGCGTCAGCCGCAGACCGCCCTTGAACGACGCGCCGTTGCCGTGGCACTTCACGCAATGCGCCTGCAGCAACGGACGGATCTCTTTCTTGAAAAAGGTGACCCCGTCCTGCGCCGCCAACGGAGCGAGGCAGGTGACCTGAATCAGGAATAGCGGAACGAGGCGTGTTCGGAGGAGCATGGCGAAGATGGAGAGCGCGTTGCGATGATCGTACCAGCCAGAATGCCTGGGCGGCGGCTCAGAAACGCAGTTCACCGCCGACGTGTGCTCGCCAGGTTGAATCCAGAACCGAGGCTGCTTAAAGGTATAAAAATGAAACAATTAGAAGCTTAGCTGAGGAAGATTGTAAAAAACACCACTCCCCTAACAAATGTCACAAAAAACATAACAATAAATCAATAAACAAAGGCTAAAAGCATTAATAAAACATTAGTAATCATGTCACAAATCAATTCAATTATCTCATTTTATTACATAACACCACTCAAAAGGATCTAGTGACGTTATCAAGGCTCAATTCATACAAGTGCAA
>JABSRK010000068.1 GCA_013213915.1 Planctomycetota bacterium | reverse complement strand
AGGCCAGAACGGCGCGGTCCATTTCAGGTGTACCGTCGTGTGGTCCGTCGGTTCGCGTTCGATCGTGGGCATGGCGACCGACGCGCTGATATCACGTCCGTCCGCGTCGAGCACCTTGATCAGGGGCTTCAGCGCGACGGGCAGGTTGGTGGCGGTGACGCGGATGGTGAACGTCTCGCCTTCGAGGACCTGGACGGACTTGGGAGAGAACGCCAGTGACGGCGGCCCGGACTTGGGTGGATCAGGCTTGGGTGGATCGGGCTTGGGTGGATCGAGCTTGACCGGGTCGGAGTCGGACGGCTTGGGGAGGACAATCGCTTCGGCCGCGCCGTCCGGTTTCTTGGGATCCGGGACGTCATCTTCCTGGGACGCGAGGTACAGGCCGATCGCTCCGCCGAGGACGGCGACCGCGAACACGATCGGCAAGGCGACAGCCCGCCAACGCCTCGGTGCCGCCGCGCTCGCTGTCGCGGCGACCACCTTCTGGACCGGTGCGCCGGCCGCGGCCTTGTCGAGGGCCTTGATGAGTGCCTGGGGGGAAGCGGGTCGATGGGCGGGATCGACGGCGAGCAACATCTTGACGAGGGCGGCCGTGGCGAGACCGATCTTCGGTTCGCGCTCCTTGGGGTCAGGGCCTTCCTTGTCCGATCCCTTCGCGATGGGTGGCAGGCTGGCGGTGAGCAGCTCGTACAGCGTCACGCCGAGGCTGTACATGTCCGAGCGGATGTCGCCCTTGGTCTTGCCGCTCTTCACCTCGGGCGCCATGAACTCCCTGGTGCCCTCAACGCAGTCCTTGTCGCTCTCCTCGCGCGCGAGGCGTGCGATGCCGAAGTCGATCATCTTCACCGATCCGTCGGCAGGCAAGACGATGTTCTCGGGCTTGATGTCGCCGTGGACGATGCCGTGCCCGTGTGCGTAGGCGAGGGCGTCGGCGACCTGGCGCGCGATCTTCAAGACCTCGCGTTCCGGCAGCGCTCCGCCCTGCGTGAGCAGGACCTGAGCGTCGGTCCCAGAGACGAACTCCATGGCGAAGTACCAGAGACCCTGGTGCTCGTTGACGTCGATGCCCTGGAGGATGTTCGGGTGGTGCAGCTTGGATTGCAGGCGGGCCTCGGCGAGGAACCGCCGCTTGAGGGACGTGCTGTCGGCGTTCTTGGGGGAGAGGACCTTGATGGCGACGACGCGGTTCAGGCTCTTCTGGCGGGCGCGGTAGACGGTCCCTTGTCCCCCTTTGCCCAGGATCTCGCGAATCTCGTAGCCGGGGATGTGGGGTAGGTCCGCGGGCGGCGTGCGTCCAGGATTCTCGCTCACGATTGCCGACATGATAACGTGCGTCCCCGAATGAATATCCTGAGATTCACCGATGCCTGAACTCGTCCTTCTCCGCCACGGTCAGAGCCAATGGAACCTGGCAAACCGCTTCACTGGATGGCATGACTGCGACCTTTCGGACCGCGGGCGCCAGGAGGCCCACCGCTCGGGCGAGTTGCTGAAGACGGAAGGCCTTGCGTGCGACGTGGCCTACACCTCGTTGCTGAAAAGAGCCATCCGCACACTCTGGATTGCCCTCGATGTTCTGGATCGGATGTGGATTCCGGTCCACCGGACGTGGCTCTTGAACGAGCGGCACTACGGAGCGCTCACGGGGCTCAACAAGGCCGAATCCGTCAAGGAGCATGGCGAGGAGCAGGTCCACCAGTGGCGTCGGGGGTACGGGGTGCGGCCGCCAGCGCTGACGGAGGATGATGACCGTCATCCGCGCCACGACCCGCGATACGCGAATCTGGCGGAAGGCCAGGCGCCCGGTACCGAGTCCCTCGCCGACACGGTGGCGCGCGTCATCCCGTACTGGGAAGCGACCATCGCTCCTGATGTCGCGTCAGGTAAGACCGTCGTCATTGCAGCTCACGGAAACAGCCATCGCGCCCTGGTCAAGCACCACGACGGCATGGACGACGAGGCGATCACCAAGCTCAACATCCCGACGGGCTTTCCCCTTGTCTACACGTTCGACGACGCGATGGCCGTCAAGGGGAGTCGCTATCTCGGCGATGCGTCGGAGATCGAGGCCGCCATCCACGGCGTCGCCAACCAGGCGAAGCAGTGATCACCTTGAGAGGGTGCGGGTGTTGTAGGTGCGGTGGTAGGCGTCGTGGGCGGGGGAGCTCGGGTACGCCTCCGACGGCGGGTAGGGGTAGCCGGTCATGCCGTGGAAGGGGAGAGGCCCGACGGTGCGCGGGTGCGCCGTGTAGAGGTCCATGTCCTTGCAGAAGCCGTCGCTCTTGAGGATGAACGACCGTCTCCTGCCGTCGGTGAGCGGCTCGAGGGCTCGGAACCGGAGGATGACCTCCTCTGCGCGCCCGAAGATGACGTAGCGGTCGTCGGGTGAGTCGAGGAGTTCCCTGACGTCGCCGAACCGCGTGTACGCACCCGCCATGGTCTTGTAGTCGATTGCCGGGTCCATGAGTGCGTAGTCGTAGAGCAAGGGTTGGTGACCGTCCGGGGAGTACTCGCGTGGGTAGCCCGATGTTCGGAGCTCCGCCGCGTTGGCGCTGAGCTCGGTGACCGACAGCCCCTCGGTCCCGTGGTCCGCCGCGAGCCATGCACGGTCGATGTACAGCTCCTGATTCGTGCGCAGGCGTAGGACGCAGTCTCCCTCACGAGGCAGGTCCGATACGTCGAGGGTCATCACGCGAGGCATACCGGCTGGGTACCCGAAGTTCTCGTGAATGGCGCGCCATCCACCCTGTGCCTCGCGGCGGTCGAGTGACAGGGCCCCGAACGTGAGGCCCGCTTGCCACGCGGCGAAGTTCACGTGTGAGTACGGGTACTCGACCCAGCCCTCGAGGAACAGGATGAGATCGTTGCCCTTCGTCGCTGCGAGGGCGTCCCCGAAATCGAGGACGATCTCCTGTGGCGCGGCGAACCCGACGAAGCGGTTGTCGGGCTTGACGCCCGGCTGGTAGGCGCGATCCGCGTGACGCATCAACGCCGGGTCGGCGTCGCCTTCGAGCGTCGACAACCCCTTGGGGTAGATGGCCTCGTCGGGTCGGAAGGCGATGAGGCGTCCATCGGGCGACGGGCCGTCGATGGCGAGGCGCTCGTCCGGCAAGACAATGAACCCGTCGGCGTGGTCCACCACCATCAGCTTCGCCTCGTCCAGGTAGCAGATCTCCTCCATCCCTTCGTGGATGCTGAGCGTCCACTGTCCGTCCTTCGGCTCCAGTGAGGGGATCCACACGAGCTCCGTGGGATCTGGCGATGCATACACACCGGGCCTGACGAAGAACCCGAGGCCGCCGACGCCGAGGAAGTCGGTGACGAACGCCATCCGCTGACCGTCCCAGGCGAACAGCAGGGGGCACGACGAAGACTTGCGGTAGACCTGGGTCAGGACCTTCTTCGTGTTGGCGGAGATCTTGCTTTCGCCCTGCAGGAGGTCGTCTGGCCAACTCACGCTCACGTAGTCGACCTGGGAGCGGGTTCCCAGGCCGAAATGCAGGGAGGCGGGGGGACACCCCAGCGAACCGGCGGACGTCACCATCTCCTGCCACTGCTGGAGCGGCCCCGAGATGACCGTCACGCGGGCGCCGATGCCGCCTGTGTTCGCGCGCATCTTGCCGACCTCGCGCACGCCCTTGAGTCCGATCTCGATCCAGTTGTGGTCATCGTGAGCGAGCGTCGCGTGCATGATCGCGGGTACGTTTCCGGCCCGGCCGACCACGGCGTCGAGCACCCCGTCGCCGTCGATGTCGGCGGCCACGATCGATCGCACGTCCTTGAACGGATGCAACGAGGATGGGACCGCCTCGTCACGCCACCCCTCGGGCGTCTTCAGCTTGAGGCTGTCAAGGGAGAGGAGGTCCTTGTCGCCGTCGTTGTCGGCATCGAGTACGCAACCCGGCAAGTGCCCCAGCGGCTCGGTCTTGACGAAGTGGAAGTGCCCGAGGTTCGTGTAGATCCCGGGCTGACCGCCCCAGACCATGAGGTCGGGCTGTCCGTCGCCGTCGATGTCCGAAGCGGTCATGCCTTCCGCGAGGACGTTGGACAGACCGGCCGCATCCGTCTGCTCCGTGAATCTCCAGATGCGGTCGTTGCGGTAGGCGATGAGCGGCTGGTAGAGACCCCCCAGGACGACCAGGTCCGCATCCCGATCTCCGTCCAGGTCTGTGGCGATGACGCCTCGGCTGAGGTGCGGACCAGCGGTGCCCGTGCGCTCGGCGATGTCGGTGAACGTTCCCGTGCGATCATTGCTGAAGAGACAGTTGTTTGCCGGCGTCGCGTCACTCGGCCACCGTGGCTTTCCGTCCGAGACCTCGTCCATCGCTGCGAGGTTCGCGCAGTAGATATCCACGTCGCCGTCTGCGTCGAGGTCCGCCATGACGGCCTGCGCCGTGAACACGTCGCCGCCGCTCGTCCCGGTCGTCTTCGTCACGTCCTCGAAGCGATTGCCGTCGATGTTCTTGTACAGCTTGTTGGGGCCGGCGCAGCACACGTAGAGGTCCGGCCGGCCATCGTTGTCGTAGTCGCCGAAGCAGGCGGAGATGCTCGGGGGGCCGCCGGCGACACCCCACGACGGCGGCGCCGGGGCGAAGGTCCCGTCCGTGTTGAGGTAGAGTTGCCCGGCACCCTGACCGTCGGCGGACCACACGTCCAGGTCTCCGTCATCGTCCACATCGGCGATGGCGACGCCACCGGCGAAGGCGGGCGCGAACTGCTCCTTGATCAGCTCGGCGGGTGATGTCTCGTCTTTCCACGAGACCCACGGCAAGTGCGCGCGCGTCGCGGGTGCCAGCGAATTGCCGAGGAGATCTTTCACTGAGTAGGTCACGCCGCCTGAGCGATCCCCGTCGGGCCTGAGGGGCCTGGGGAACGGACGGATCCCGCTGCCGTAGTGCCCCATCTCGCTGTAGACGATGCCGGCCTTGTTACCGGCTCCACTGGCCTCGAGTTCCTTGAACAACGCGACGAGGCTTGCGGCCTGTTGCTCCTTGTCCTGGCTGTAGTACAGCCCGAACAACTGGTAGATCGCCGATTGCTGATGCGGCTCGCTCGCGATGGCTTTCTGGAACAGTTCCTCGGCCTCGGCCTCGTTCTTGCCGAGCATGAGCGTGCCGAGGTAGTAACACGCGGTGGGGTCGTGCGGGTCGATGGCGATGACCTTGCGGAAGCAGGCTTCGGAACGCTCGAAATTCCCCATGTGCTTCATGAGGATGCCGGTGCAGTGGTTCGCGTAGACGTGATCCGGATCGATCGCGATGGCCTTTTTGAACACGACGTGGGCCCGATGGAATGCGTCGTCGTTGTCCTGGTTCATCGCCGCAATGCCGATGTTGACCCACACATCCGGTTCACCAGGTAGCTTCTCGGCGACGGCGCTGAACTCGTTTTCGGCCAGCGTGAAATCGAAGTGATCGAACGCGTCGTTGCCGCGGTTCCAGGCGGCGAGGAGCTGGAGCAGCTCCGCCGTGCCGAGTGAGGGTCGCGGCTCATCCTGGCCGTTTTGGTTGACGATCAGCACGACGCCGATGGCGATGGCGATGGCGCCGAGGAGAGTCAGGGTCGTGCGGCGGTTGGCGGCCATGGCGAAGACCCTATCACCCGACTCCGGCAGCGTCATTGCTGCGCACGGGTCTGGCGTCACCCGGTAGACGGGGCTTGGGGGCACGTCCCCTCGATGCGTGCCCGGTGGCGATCCGAAGCTCGCGGAGCCCCGAACTAGTTACCGGACAACGCGTTGATGATCGCGTTGGGATCGAGCGCGATCTGGGCGGTTTGCGAGGGCACGCCCGGCTGCACCGTGATCTGGCCGAGGGAGAGCATGACGGGGGTGAAGCCGCCGCGACCACCCCGACCGCCGCCGCCGCCGCCGCCGCCGCGTCCACCACCACCACCTCGGTTGCGGAAGTCCGGGACGCCGACGAGTCGTACGGCGTACGTGCCGGCGGTGATGTTCTCAAAGGTCACGTCCGTGGCCCCCGCGGCGAGGGTCTTGCTGAGCCCGCCGCCGAAAGCCCGGCGCCACACGCTGCGCGAATCACTCGTGTCGACTTGCTCGTTCGGGTCACCGAGAGTGACGCGCCAGCTACCCATGCTCTCAGCTTGAGGGATCGCCGTGCTGAGACTCACCGTAATGCTCTCGCCGCCGCTCAGGCGGACGTTGAGGGGGAACCGCGCGTTGTTGATCGTGCTACGAGCGAAGCCTTCGGCGGAGGTCGTCACCGTTACGCTCGCGGAGCGGTGCAGCACCGCGGACACGCGACCGAGGTCGTCGGTGCGGCTGCCTCCGCGTCCTCCACGTCCTCCACGTCCTCCGCGTCCGCCGCGTCCGCCGCGGTCGCCGCGGTCGCCGCGGTCGCCGCCGCGTCCTCCGCGCTCTCGGCTCTCGCCGCCGTTACGGCTGGACCCGTCGCCGCTGGTGGCTCGTACGGTCCGCCCGTCTGCACGGAAGCTAACGCTGGCACCCGTGACCGGGGCGCCGGCTCCGTTGAGCACCGTGACCTGGGCCCGGTAGAAATCGATCCCGACGACCAGGTCGGCGAGGGAACCGGGCCTTGCGACCTCTCCGTCCGGCACGTTGAGACCGGGGATCACGGTGTCCTTGACGTCGTTCACCTTCACCTCGAGCTCGTACTGGCCCGGCGCGAGACGCGTCTGTGAGAACGTACCACCGTCGCGCAGGCTGATCCGGCCCCCTTCCGCGTCGGGGGGACCGCTCATGGGGCGCAGCTGCGCCTCGATGCGCAAACCAAGCGTCGGATCAGCGAGTCGGATGCGACCGGCCAGACCGCCGGTCTCGCGTATGACGAGGCGCACGTCCTGGGTGCCGGGGAGGAGGTCTTGGTTCAGGCTGCGTGAGCGGCGTGACGAAGCGCGGATGGTGTACTTCTTGTCTGCTTCGGCGAAGCCAGTGACGACGAAGGTGCCGTCTTCACCGCTGCGTCCGCTTGCGCTCGTGTTCCCACTTCCGCCGCGGTCACCGCCGCGTCCACCGAACCCACCGCGTCCACCGCGCCCGCCCCGTTGGCTGGCGGGATCGGTCGTCGTGGTCGATTCGATGCTGATCCGAGCGCCGGCCACGGGCTCACCGGCGCCATCGACGACGATACCCCCAGCGAGGACGGCGTAGGCACGCGTCTTTACCTGGCCGAGATCCCGCTCCTCTCCGGGTTCCAGCGCTTCGAAGCGCACGATCGCAAGCGGTGGGTTCTTTTCCTCGTCGCCGCCGCGATTGCCGCGCCGGCCAAACATCCGGGCGAATTCTGACTCCTCGCGCCGGATGCCGATCTTGACCTCACCGGACATGCCGGTTCGTGCGGAGAGCTTGAGCCGGCCGTCGCGGCCGGTAGTCGAACCACGGCCGCTGCGGCTTCCGCGATTCCCCTGCTGCGTCAGCAGCTGCATGATGTGTTGCTGACGGGCGGCGCCTTCTTCTTCGACCAGGCCGTCGTACTTGATCTCGGTGGAGAGGCGTACCCGTGGGATCGGCTTGCCCGAAGGATCGACCAGCACCATGATCAAGCTTGGCCGCAAGTCGCCCGCGAGTACTTCGAAGGACTGCTGGGGTTGCGTGCTCAGCTCGCAGACGGTGGTCTCTTCGACGTGGTTTCGGATACGCGTCGTGAAGTGCACCTTGGTGCCCGGGGCGAAGCCGCCGATGACGGCGCGGCCGCCCGTGATGGTCTGTCGGCCGACGGGTGACGTGGATGTGAATCCACCACCACGTCCACCGCGTTCTCCGCGTTGACCGCGTTCTCCGCGTTGACCACGTTCCCCGCGTTGACCACGTTCCCCGGTTCGTCCACCTTCCGTGCGTCCGCGCCGGCTGTCGCGGTTGAACTCGACGTACCAGGTGAGCGAGGTCCGCTCCTCGAACAGCGCTCCCTTGCTGTCCACCAGCTTCAGGTCGAGGGTGCAGGACAGGGGGATGCGCAGGGTGACGTTCACGTCGCCTTGCGCCGGCATGTCGACGCTCTCGGTCACGCGGGAGTTGCCGGGCAGCAGCGCGTGGACATCGAGCTTCTCTGCGTCGTACAGCTCCGGCGTTGCCTTGGAGATGTCGAGGACCGCACGTCCATCGGGAGTGGATGTCCATCGGGACAGTCCGGTCGTACTCGACGAGCTTCTTCCGCGGCTGCTTCTTCCGCCGCGATCGCGGCCGCCACGACCCCCACGATCGCGTCCACCGAACATGCTGAAAGGACTCGACGCTGCGACGCCTTCGCCCGGACGTGCTGCCTGGATGCGGATGTGGGGCGATGGCGAGCCGCCTCCGTCGACCACATCAACGGTCAGGCGCTTGAGTGGATGCAGGACGACGACGGCGTCGGCGCCCTTGGGCAGGTCGCTCTGCTCCTTGCCCTGCTCGTAGACCTGCGAGCCGACGAGTTTCTCCTTCATCGCGACGATGCGGAAACGACGGCGGGGCAGGGGGGAAATCAACGCGAATCCGTCAGAACTCGACTTGAAGGCCTCACGGTATGAGCGCGGCGGGCTCTCATCGCCGAATCCGCCCAGGCCTCCCCAGCCTCGTGTCGTGGAGACCAGGTGGACTTCGGCGAAGGGGATGGGATTGCCGCTGCGGTCGGTGATAAGCGCGAAGCGCAGCTCGTCTTCCGCGGCGGCTGGCTCCTCGTCCCACTCATCTTCTTCCAGGTCCTGGTCGAAGCGCTGTGTCTCGATGGGTGTGGCGTCCCCGACGTCCGGCGCGTTCGCTGCGGGCTCAGGAGGAGCGGCCGGCTGACTATCGGCGACGGGCTTGGCGACGGCGACGGGCTCATCCTCCATGAACAGGAGGAATGCGGCACCGCTGGTGACACCGAGCAGGAGGAGGGCGACGAGGATGTGCTGCTTGTTCATGGGCTTGTAGGGCGGCGTTCGTAGTTCTCTCCGCCCACCCCCATCAACGCCTTCGACGTCCCTTTCTGTCAACGATGCAAGCAGAGTTGAAGAAGGGCGTGAAGCGACAGGAATGGGCGCTCCTGACCACCGATTATTCGGTTTTTTCGGATAAGGTCAACGATTTATCCGTCAGCGGATGGCTTCCAGGTCCGCCGCTGCGAATCCGCCGCTGCGAATCCGCCGATAGCGAGGGCGCCAGCTCATCAGGGGACCCCGCAGGGGGCGAGGGTCGAGACGTGGGCGCCGTTGCCCTCAACGATCTCACCGAGGTCGTGGCGGACCAGCCCCTGGAGACCGGTTCCGGGGCCTGGATCTGATAGCCGCCACGGGGTGCGGCAGGCGAGCCGCGCGGAGCGGCATGGCGCGGATTGTACGGCGTTCTCGCGCTGTGGCACGCTACGGCGGCGTGCCCATGACCCGACATGTCCTCTCGATCGCCTTTGCCGTCTCGACGCTCACTGCGTGCGGCGATGACTCCTCGCCGCAAGCGCCCGGCACGCCGCCCGCGGTGGTATTCGCGGAGACCGCTGCGGCACGGGGGATCCGATTCGCCGTGGACCGTGCCGAGGTCGAGGACTGGTTCATGCCCGAGAGCATCGGTTGTGGGTGCGCGCTGTTCGACGCGGACGGGGACGGCGATCTCGATGTCTACGCGGTCAGCGGCTGGTGCCGATCCGACGGGACGTTCGATACGGAGAAGGGGAGAAACCGGCTCTGGCTGCAGCAGCCGGGCGGGATGTTCGCGGACGCCACCGAATCATCCGGCCTCGGGGACGGCGGCTACGGAATGGGTGTCGCCGTCGGCGACATCGACAATGACGGCGACCTGGACGTGTATGTGACCAACTACGGCCCGGACCGGTTGTTCCGGAACGATGGTCGGGCGACGTTCACCGACGTCACCGCAGAGTCTGGCATCGACAATCGGGCCTGGGCAGCGTCAGCGGGGTTCTGCGATCTTGATGGTGATGGCTGGCTCGACTTGTTCGTCACGAACTACGTGTCTTACGATCCCGCTCGAGACATCGGTCGTGATCCGGCGGGCCGCCCCGAGTACATGGGCCCGGAGACGCTGAAGGGGGTTCCCGACCGCCTCTATCGCGGCGTTGGCGGTGGGAAATTCAAGGATGTGAGTTCTTCCACCGGTATCGCCACCAAGGCCAGCCGCGGACTCGGTCTCGCGTTCCTCGATGTGAATGGAGACGATCGGCTGGACATCTACGTCGCCAACGATCGACAGGCCAACTTCGCCTGGGTCGCGAAGGGGGACGGGACGTACGAGGAGGCGGCGCTTCGGCTGCGCATCGGTTTCAACGATCGTGGCGCCCCCGAGGCGAGCATGGGCGTCGCCGTCGGGGACGCCGACGGTGACGGACTTCTGGACCTGCTGCTGACCCACCTGGTGACCGAGACGCACACCCTCTATCGCCAAACGTCGCCCGGGGTGTGGCGCGATGCCACCGCCGCCAGAGGCCTGGGCGCTGCGACGCGCAACGACACCGGGTGGGGGTGTGCATTCGTCGACCTCGATCGTGACGGCGACAACGACCTCGTGTGCATCAACGGGCGTGTCATGCGCGGCCCCGTGACCGGCGCCACCGGGCAGACGGGCTTCTGGGGTCGATACGCGCAGCGCGACCGCGTCTTCGTGAACGATGGCAGCGCGTTCTCCAAGGCGGATATGGGGTCGTTCACCACGCACGACGAGAATGGGCGCGGTCTCGCGGTCGGCGACATCGACAGGGATGGGGACGTTGATTTACTCGTGAGCACGGCGAACGGGACAGTCCGGCTCTTCGAGAACCGGATCGAGGGACGCGGTCGTTGGCTCGGGGTTCGGGTCCGCGAGGGCAAGCTTGATCGGGACGTCGAGGGCGCCGTGGTCTTCGTTCGCGTGGGGGGACGACGCCGTGTCGGCGTCTGCGCGCGATCCGGTAGCTATCTGAGTTCGAAGCCCCCGACCGCGTATTTCGGCCTTCCAGGCGGCCTCCCGATCGAAGAAGTGGGTGTCCTGTGGCCTGGTGGCCGGACCGAGTCTTTCGGTTCCTGTGAGGCCGACCGCCGGGTAGTCCTGGAGCGAGGAAAAGGCCGCTGATGACCCAAGGATGTCTTGCGGGTGGAGGACCCAGATCGGTACTCTGAGCCGGAGTCGTTCCCCTGTACATTTGCCCCGATTCCCCTGAATCGTCCCAATCCATTCTGCTAGCGAGTGAGGTTCCAATGCTCGGAATCCGCATCGGGCTTCTGATTGCCGTTTTGTTCGCCTTGGTTTCCGAGGCTCCGGCTCAGGCGCCGTTGGTCCTGAACACGACGCTCCGTAGCTTCACGCCCGTGACGTCGAGCAACTGGGTCGCCGACTGCTGCACGTTTACGGACAGCATCGGTCGTGACTTTGCCCTCATCTGCCGCGGCAATTCCGGTCTCGACTGCTACGAGATCACGAACCCCGTGGCTCCCGTGTTCGCTTCGCACATCAACGCCACGGGCAGTGACCTGAAGGACGTGAAGTACATGTCCAACCCGCCGACGGCCTTTGCGTTGCAGCAAGGGTCGGAGACGCAGGTCGTCAGCCTCGCGAATCCATACAACATGCAGGTGATCTCCACGATCTCCGGCGGCGCACACAACGGCTTCGTGTACGAGAACGGCGCGACCAAGTTGTATCTGCAGGGCCGTAACGGGGCGAGCCCCTACAACCTGCGCGTGTACGACGTCTCGAACCCCGCGAGTCCAATCACGCGGGACACGTGGCAGCCGCCGAGCAGCAGCCAGACACACGATGTCTACGCTCAGGACGGGATCGCCTACGTGAACTGCCTCTTCGGCTCGGGCGAGGGCACGTACCAGATCGACATCAGCAACCCGTCGAACATCAACCAGGTCGGCCCCGTCATCCCTTCGGGTGGGCTCAGCCACTCGTGCTGGATGTACAACCCGCCAGGCGGCAGTTCCAAGTATCTCATCGAGTGCAACGAGACCGCCGGCGGCCACGCCAAGATCTACGACGTGTCGAACGTCAACAACCCGGTCCTGGCCTCCGAGTATTACTCGCCCACCGGCGCCAGCATCTCGGTGCACAACCCCGTCGTGATGGACAAGTACTGCTTCATCGCCTGGTATGCCGACTACGTCCGGATCCTCGATATGTCCCGCCCGAGCAACCCGGTCATCGCGGGCATCTACGATCCGTGGCCGACCAACGCTGGTGCCAGCGTGTACGACGGTTGCTGGGGTGTCTGGCCACTGAAGGCGATCCCCGGTGGCTACCGTCTCGTCGCCACCGAGAGCTTCAGTTCGAACCGCGGCTTCTACGTGATCGACTTCACCCCACCCGAGGCGCCTAGCATCGCGCTGTCGACCAACGGCTTTGGCGACGTGACCTTCAGCGTCAGCGGTGCCATTCCAGGTTCGGTGATCTACAACGGCACCTCGAGCCAGACCAGCGGTTTGCTCGGGGACGGCCCCGTCGGAGGGATCGGCGCGGACGCGTTGTTCTCCCTCGGCACCACGGCCCAGCCTTATGTCGCGACCACCAACTTCGCCGGCAACTACAGCTTCTCGTTGCCCAACGGCGCCGTCCCGATCGGTTTGAGCTTCGACGTGATCAACTTCTCCCAGACCCCCACCAACGGGTGGCAACCTAGCCAGTGCGGGCGCATCACGTTCTGATCGTGCGGTAGGGCGAAAACCGAGACGTGGCCCGGATCGCTTCATGGGGTCCGGGCCCGTCTTGCGTATCGGGTGCGACACGTGCGTTGGATGGAGCGGAAGATCATCTGCCCCGACTGCGGTCACGAGCGTAAAGACGTTGTCGAGACCCTTGGCCAGATGAAGGTCCGGAAGTCCGGCCTCGAGCGCGCTCTCGAGGCTCTGCGCGACCGGTAAGCAGCGGCCTGAGGAGAACGCGCCCGCGGGGACACGTGTTGAACGTGACCTCGTCGGGCGCGTTCGCGTAGGATCCTGGACGGAGCCATGCGTGTTCTTTTCGCGATTCTCCTGGTAGCTATCGCCCTGCCGGCACAGACCGATCTGCAAAAGCGTGTCGATGCGGCCATCAACCGCGGCTGCAAGGCGGTCGTCGGTTCGCAGCGTCCGGACGGGGGGTTCTCCGCGTCTGTGGGGGAGCACTGCCTGGGCTTGTTGGCGCTGTTGCACTGCAAGGTGGACAAGAAGTCGCCAGCCATCCAGCGGGCGATGCGTCCCATGCGTCGCGACCCGGGGACGAACTACGAGCGCGCCGTTCGCCTGATGGCCATCGAGTTGTTGCGCGAACCCGGCCTGCGCGCGCTCGCGGTGAAGGATGTGGAGGAACTCATTCACAACCAGGCCATGAGTGGCGGGTGGGATTACAACCAAGCGGATGAGCGCACGGACAACTCGTGCACGCAGTACGCGTTGCTCGGATTGCGCGCGGCCGACAAGCTTGGCATGCAGACGTCCCGCGCCGTGTGGAAGAACGCCCTCAAGTACCTGCTCACTCAGCAGGCGAGGGATGGAGGTGCGGGCTACCAGAGGAACCAAGAGTCGTCGGCGTCGATGACGTCAGGGGTCATATCGTCGCTCGTCACGGCGATGGCGCGCGCGGGCTATCGCGAAAATGACATACGGAGAGCGCGGGTCAAGGGGGCCGGCGATCGCGCGACGAGCTGGCTGGCCGAGCACTGGCGGCCGGGACAGGGCGCTCATGCGTATTACACCCTCTATGGACTCGAGCGGGCGATGGCGTTCTCCGGGCAGGACCGCATGGGCCGTCGCGATTGGTACGCCGAAGGTGCGGTCCACCTACTAAAAAACCAGCGAAAGGACGGGTGGTGGGGACGCAGCGGGGACATCCGCAGTACTTCGTTCGCGCTCCTGTTCCTCTCGAAGGCGACGGGCTCGGTCACCGGGGGGCAGGCATCAGGTGCGCGGGTGTTCGGCTACGAGGACCGCAAGAAGGCGGTGTCGCTGCGCGCGTCAGGAGACAGCCCCCTCGCCATG
>JABSRK010000067.1 GCA_013213915.1 Planctomycetota bacterium | reverse complement strand
CCTGAAGGACATTCTCCAGGTCATGCTGAAGCCGGATCGCAAGACATCCTCCCCGGTCCTTCGCGAGATAGCGCTGGCGGCGCGCAAGCCCCCCGCCGCTGCACGGGAACCGCTCGCGATGCTGCTGGCCGCTCGCCTGCAGTCTGGCGATCGCTGGTACCTGGAGTCGCTGGGGGCCCTGGCCCGCGGTATCGAGGCCAGCCTGTGGGATCGCGTCGCCAAGTTGTACGGAGCGGGCGGATTGACCGACCCCCAGGTCTTGGACCTCGCCTTCCGGCTGCATCCTCCCAAGGCTGCGGCGTTCCTCGCCACCAAGGCGATGGACAAGGCCCTTGATCCCGCTTCGCGCCGTCGCGCCGTCGACGGGCTCGCGTTCATCGACGCGCGAGATGCGGCCGAGTCCATGGTCAACCTGGCCCTCGCCGGTCCCGACGACATCCGAGCCCTCGCGCGCTGGTGGGTCGAACACAAGGACCGTTACGGCTGGAAGCGCTTCCGTATCGGGCGCGAGCTGGGTGCCACCAGCCTGGAAGGTGGCGAACTCAAGTGGAACAGCGGCGTCATGAAGAGCGGGCTCAAGGAGGTGGACGTCGATGTGTCCGGCATCGAGGCGTTGTGGCTGGTCGTGACGGATGGCGGCGACGGGTACGGGTGCGACTGGGCTGCGTGGATCGACCCCCGCCTGGAGGGCCCCGCCGGAACGCTCCACCTGTCCAAGCAGCCGTGGAACAACGCGATCCAGGGGTGGGGCCAGACACGGGTTGGCCGCAACGCCGGCGGCGGACCCATCAAGATCGACGGCAAGGAGTACGGGACCGGCGTCGGTACTCACGCGAATTCGCGGATCGGCTGGCTCATCTCCAACAAGGGCTACAAGAGATTCAAGGCCACCGTGGGTCCCGACGACGGCGGCACGAGCCAGGGTGGCGACAGGACGTCAATCGAGTTCCAGGTGTGGGCGAAGACCCGCGTCGATACGTCGTGGATCGCTGGCCTCAAGCGCACGGTCCTCGATGGCCAGCAGGCCATGGACGATCGCGTGAAGGCGGCGCGCCGCCTGGCGGCCGATCCCAAGGGCGGGCACGTCATCCTGGATCTCGCCGCGCGGGACCAGCTCGACGGCAAGCTCAAGGCGGCGGTCGCCGAGGACCTGTTCAAGAACCCGGATCTCACCGTGCGTGCGTTCGCGTCCGCCCGTTTCCCGCGGACGAACCTGAAGGGCGTGGCGCTGCCTCCCATCGCCGAGCTGGCCAAGATGACCGGGGACGGGCGCCGTGGCCGGGATGTCTTCTTCGGGACGGCATCTCAGTGCTCCAAGTGCCACACGTACGGGGCCCGGGGCGGCAACACCGGTCCCGACCTCACGGCGGTCAGCGAGAAATACGGCAAGGAGCAGCTGCTCGACCACATCCTCAACCCGTCAGCGGCCATCGCGCTGGGATACGACGCGTGGATCGTCACCACCAAGGAGGACGACCTCTACTCTGGTTTCATCCTGGCGGACGGTGAGTACGTCATCATCAAGGACGCGGACGGCCGCCGTCACGTGATCCCGGCTGACCAGATCGACTCGCGCCGCAAGGAGTCGTCGTCCACCATGCCGGACAACATCGCCCTCGGTCTCGAGGCCCGTCAGCTCGCCGACCTGGTGGCGTTTCTCTCCGCGGGCGGCGCCAAGCCCAAGCCGCAGCAGGCTGTCAGCCTGTTCAATGGCAAGGATCTCGCCGGCTGGACCCATCATCTCTCGAAGGCCAACGTCGCCCGTGCTGCCGTCTGGAGCGTGCTCCCCGACGGCATCCTGGACTGCAAGGGAAACCCGGCTGGCTACATCCGCACCGAGAAGGACTACACGAACTTCATTCTCGAACTGGACTGGCGGTTCCCCGAGCGCTCCGGAAACTCGGGCGTCTTGCTGCGCATGGTCGGCAAGGACAAGGTGTGGCCGAAGTCCATCGAAGCGCAGCTCATGAGTGGCAACGCCGGCGACATCTGGAACATTGACAAGTTCGAGATGGAGGTCGATGAGGACCGTACGAGCGGCCGTCATACACGGAAGATCCACCCGACGAACGAGCGCCCCCTGGGCCAGTGGAATCACTACAAGATCACGCTCTTCGGCGGCGATCTCACCCTCGAGGTCAACGGGAAAATTCAGAATGTCGGACGGTGGTGCGAGGAGCTCTCCGGCAAGATCTGCTTGCAATCTGAGGGGACCCGCATCCAGTTCCGCAACATCCGTTTGACGCCACTCGAACGCTGACCAAGCGGACATCCGTCGCGGCTGGCGCGCTGATCCGATCCGAGTTGTTGCCCGGGGCGCTCGCCCTGGTCGTCTACGTTGGCTATTACCCGTCCGGGGACTTCAACCAGAGCGTGGGTGAGATCACCGGCGCGACGACCTTGTCGATCGACTAATGCTGCCGAGGGGGCTGGGGGATGGACGCGACGGGTATGCTTGATGGTATGACGGGACAGCCGTTGTATCGCCGATGCCCAAGAAGACCTGGACGCCTGTGGTTCCTGCCGGCGTTGGTGCTGTTCGCCACAGGACTCGCCGCGCAACCCGTTGTCTCGTGGTCGGAGGAGACGCAGCGCCTTCAGGCCGGCAACGTCACGACCCAGGGCTCGGCCTGGCTGCTTCAGCTGACGATGGACGACGACAACGGCAACGGGAGCCTGCCGAGCAGCTACCGGCGTTGGTGGCACTGCCGCGTCGATGGCGTCAGCGGGGGGATGGTGCTCAACGTCCGCATCGAGAACCCCGGCTACACGGACATCATTCTGCCTGCGTGGAGCCTCTCGACGGACGGAATCACGTTCGGTCCGTACACGCGCGTGCCGACGTCGGCGACGCCGGTCTACTTTGGTGGTCGCCACGCGTTCACGCTCACGGTGCCGGCGGGGACCGCGAGCCTCCGTCTCGCGAAGTACTTCCCGTACACGGTCACCGAGAAGGACGCGTACGTCGCCGGGCTCGTCGGGCAGCCGGCCGTCCGTAGTGTCAGCGTGCCGGGCACGTCGTGGCAGGGGCGGCCCATCGAGATGATCGAGTTGACGGATACGAGCGTTCCGGACACCGGCAAGCGTCGCGTCTGGATTCACGCGGGCATTCACCCCGCCGAGACGACGAGCTACTGGGTCGTCGAAGGACTGATCGACTTTCTCACGTCCGGGGACGTCCGCGCCGCCGCGCTGCTGCGCGACGTCATCTTCGATGTCGTTCCGATGACGAATCCTGACGGTGTCTTCCTCGGTAACTACCGAACCAATGCCCTGAGCGTGAACCTCGAGAACCAGTGGGGCTGGCCGTACAACTCGACCCAGCCCGAGATTGTCGCGCTGCGGACGCAGCTCGAGGCGTTCATGGGGACCCCTTCCGGTCCCGGCGCAAACCCGGCGGAGGTCGTCTTGAACCTCCACTCCACGCACGGATTGAGCTGGCCGTACCACTACCGTCACAGCGCCAACCCGTCGTGGCATCCCACGTCGAATCCGTCCGGTGTGCTGCCCTCGGTCAACGCGCTCGAGACGGCGTGGATCAACGCGTTCAAGGCACGGAGTGCATTCGTGAACCAGGGGGCGACGGCATCGAGCTCATGCGGCTCGCCGACGCGACCGTTCCTCGAGTGCATGATGCACGACCGCTGGAGCGCCGACCCGTCCTGGACCGGCAGTCCCGGCAACCAGCCTCAGGTGATGGCGATCACGTTCGAGGGTACTTACGGGCCGTCACCCATGACATCCTGGAACACACCCGCAGACTGGCGCCAGGTCGGCCAGGAGCTCGCATTGGCGCTCGGTGACCACCTCGGTGTCCTGCCGTCGTTCACGTTCACGACGTCTGGTACCGGATGCGCCGGCGTCCCTGTTCTCAGCGCGAACGCCGCCAATCTGGGGGGCACTTACACTGGGTTCTTCGTGGTCAGCGGGGCGCCCGCGCTGGCTACCGGTTGGCTCATCGCGTCAACGACCCTGGTGAACCTCCCGTTGCCGCCTACCGGCTGCCCGTTGCTGGTCTACCCCGACACCGTCTTCTCGATGCCGGTGACGGCTTTCGGGTCGGCGTCGCTCCAGGTCGTCGGGACGCCGGGCGTGAACCTCGACCTCTCGATCCAGTTTGTCGCCGAGGTCAACACCGGAAGCGGTTTCGCGTACTACCCGTCGAACCGCGTGCACGTCCAGGTGGCGTGGTGACCTACTTGGTCGCCTGCAGCCGCTCCCGAACGTGGTCTATCCAGGGACTCTTGGGATCGACTTGGAGGTAACGCAGCCAGTGACGTCGGGCGCCGCCGACGTCCTTCAATGCGTAGAGGGTCTCAGCGAGGTTGTAGCGGGCGTCGGTGCAGTTGGGGGCGAGGGCGAGGGCCTTGTGGAAGGCGGAGACGGCGTCTCCGAGGTTGCCGATGTCACCGAGGGCATTGCCCAGGTTGTTCCACGCCTCGACGTGGTCGGGCTTGAGCTCGACGGTCTGGAGGAAACGCTGGGCCGCTTCTGCGGGGCGCCCCAGGCGGCACAGGGCATTGCCGAGGGAGAAGGCGGTGTCGGCGTTCGGGCCGCCGGTCAGGAGGGCTTCCTGGTAGGCGCGGATGGCGAGAGCCGGTCGATCGGTCGCGTCGAACTGTGCGGCCACAGCCAGCCACTCGTCGGTCGTGCGGAGTTCCGCCTGGCCGAACCCGAACGCCTCACCAGTGAGCGCATCACCGCCCGGGTCTGTCTTCGGTGTTCCGGTCCCTTCCGGCTCATCGAACGCCATCATGAGCTGCCCGGATGGGTCCGCCATCGTGCCGTCGTCGAGACGAAGGACAATCCCGCCGTCGTGACCGAGGGTCTCGAGTTGGGAGAGGGTCTGGGCTGCGCCGGGCCACCACGTGTCCACCTGTCGCAGGCTCTGTCGAATGCGCAACGGCGCGACGCCGGAGCTCAACAGCTTGGACAGGGCGCGCGCGCTGGCGACCTGGCGGAAGTCGAAGTACTCGAGGTTGTTGACGGTCTTCGCCGGCGTGATGAGCCGCTGGCGCACCCACGCCGATACGGTGGCCGCCGGTACATCCAGGATGCGGCCGATCTGCTGCTTTGTGTACAGGCGCCCGAGGTCTCCCACGACCTTCTGTCCGATCAGTGTGAGGAACTCGGTCTCGGAGATGACCTCGATCGTGGCGCCGTCCGCGCGGAGGCGGTGCGCCTCTTCGAGGTGATGGGTCAGTCGTCCGTCGCCCTTGAGCGGCCAGCCGACCTCGCCGACGACGAGGTAGTCCGTGTCGGGGGAGGGCGTCCCGTCGTAGGTCCCCCCCAGTTGCTGGACGAGGGTGATGGCGTCCTCGCGCAGCAGCGACGCCATCCGGCCGGTGATGGCGACGTTGCGGTCCTGGAGCGGCGCAGGGCTTCCCTCGACTTCCGTCATCACTTCTCCACAGTGGAATCGCCGCGATGCGGTGTCTCGAACATCCCGCTGCCCGTGGGTTGGGGATGCGTCTCCGTGCAGTATCGAGCGATCTTCCGCCGGTGTTTCACCACCCGGATATCCGCGCCGCGCCCCGCAACATAGCGGCTGTTCAGTCACTTGGCTACGATGCCGTGGAGCCCGTGCGTGCTGGCACCACCCCAAAATCCGACGCTCGCCTCCATCATCCCATCGCACAAGAGGATGCGATGATGGCCGTGTCTTGGAGATTCCCCTTTGCGCACCCCATTCAGCGATTTGCGTACGGACATCTGTCCGGCCGCAGGATCGTGAGCCCGTACAGGCTTTTCGCTTCCCGGCCGTCCCGACAGGAGGGAGCTGCGCGCCTATCATGAGTTCCCGATGAGATGCTTCTTGATCTTGCTGGCCTCGGTGGCGTCGGTTGGCTCCTGCGTCTTCGCGCAGCCGAACGTCGTCCTGGTCATGTCCGATGACCAGGGATACGGAGACTTCGGGTACATGGGGAATCCCGTGATCCGAACCCCCAGCCTGGATGCGTTCGCCAGGCAATCGGTGCGGATGGAGTCGTTCTACGTGTGTCCCGTTTGCGCGCCTACGCGGGCGAGCCTGCTGACGGGCCGCTGGCACATGCGCACCCGCGCCATCGACACCTACGTCGGGCGCGCCATGATGGACACAGACGAGGTCACGGTGGCTGAGGTCTTGCGCGATGCCGGCTACGCCACGGGTATCTTCGGCAAGTGGCACCTGGGGGATTGCCCGCCCATGCGTCCTCAGGACCAGGGTTTCGAGGAGACACTGGTGCACAGGGGTGGAGGTATCGGACAGTCGTCCGATCCCATTGGTGGCGAGCGCAAGTACACGGACGCAGTGCTGTTCGCCAACGGGCGTCGTGTCCAGACCACGGGATACTGCACCGACGTCTATTTCACGGCGGCGCTCGATTTCATCGATCGTTCTCGGGCGCGCGGACGTCCGTTCTTCTGCTACATCCCGACCAACGCGCCCCACGGACCGTTTCACGACGTCCCCAAGGAGCTGCTGCGAGCGTACAAGCAGACGGACCTCGACCCGGTCCTTCCGAAGGGGCTGAGAGGAGACCGCCGGAACAAGGAGCGCGACAAGCTCGCTCGCGTGTACGCGATGATCAGCAACGTGGACGAGAACGTGGGACGCCTGCTCGCTCATCTCGACCGTCGCGGCCTCGCCGACGAGACCCTCGTCGTCTTCCTCACGGACAACGGAGCCAATGGCGCCCGCTTCAATGCAGGGCTGCGTGGCTGGAAGGGGCACGTTCACGAGGGCGGCATCCGGACGCCGCTTCTCGTGCGTTGGCCCGGTCATCTCCCGGCCGGGACCGTTGCCCGCACGCCCGGGGCGCACATCGACTTGTTGCCGACGCTGACGGAGGTCTGCGGCGCGGGTCTACCGGACGGCGTGCGTCTCGATGGACAGAGCTTGCTCGGGGCCTGGCGTGGGGATGGTGGAATGCCCGAGCGGGCGCTCGTCATCCAGTGTCACCGCGGCGACCAGCCCATCGCTGAGCGGCACGCGGCGATTCGCCAGGGGCGCTGGAAACTCGTCCGACCCTCGGGTTTCGCGGGGGAGGGCCCTGGCAAGGACGTCCCGTGGGAGTTGTACGACCTCGCCGCGGACCCGTCTGAGGAGAGCGATGTTGTCGAGCGGCATCCCGCGGTCGCGCGGCGGATGAGGGCCGCGTACGCGGCGTGGTTCAAGGACGTCACCACGACCCGCGCCCTCGACGCCGGTCCGCCGCTCATTCGCGTTGGGACGTCCCACGAGCCCGACGTCGTTCTGACGCGGCAGGACTGGCGCCGTCGTTCGGGACGTCCCTGGGGCGGAGGTACGCACGGAGCGTGGTACCTGGACGTTGCGGCGGGCATGAGATTTCGCGTCAAGGTCCGGCTGCTGCGCGCGGCGGCGGTGGACGGCGAGGTGCGGCTGCGCTTCGGCGGGATGACCCACAGCAAGTCGGTCTCGAAGGGCGTCCAGGAGGTCGTGTTTCTTGGGATCGCCGCAGACCAGGGCCCCACTGAACTCGAGGCTACGCTCGTCACGGGAGAGCGAGGAGTCGGCGCATTCCAGGTCACCGTGTCGCGATAGAAGGGAAACAGATGAGAGTCGTCGCAGTCCTGTTGTTCTTGACCGCTTTGATTCCGGCGCAGAGGGAGCGGCCGTTGAACGTGGTCTTCCTTCTCGCTGACGATCTCGGTTGGATGGACCTCGGCTGCTACGGCAGCTCGTTCTACGAGACGCCGCACCTGGACGCCCTCGCGGCATCGGGCATGCGGTTCACGCAGGCGTATGCGGCGTGCCCGGTGTGCTCGCCGACGCGGGCGAGCATCATGGCGGGCAAGTACCCGGCGCGCATGAAGACGACCGATTATTTCGGCGGGCGGCGAAAGGCGCGTCTGTTGCCGGCGCGGTACATCGACCGCCTCCCTCTGGAGGAGACGACGCTGGCGGAAGCGTTCAAGGACGCGGGTTACCGCACCGCGTTCATGGGCAAGTGGCACCTCGGGCCGGAGGGGTTCTGGCCGGAGGATCAGGGGTTTGACGTCAACGTGGGAGGTTGGCGGGCGGGTCATCCGAACGCGGGCTATTTCGCACCATGGAAGAACCCGAGGTTGGAGGACTCGAAGAAGGGGACCTATCTCACCGACCGGATCACGGATGAGGCCGAGCGGTTCCTTGAGGATTCGAAGGACGGTCCGTTCATGTTGTACGTCGGGTACTACCTCGTGCACACGCCGTTGCAGGCCAGGCAGGAGGTCGTTGCGAAGTACAGGGAGCGCAAGAAGCAGCGTTCGGGAGCGTCAGGCCCTGTGTGGGGGAAGGAGCGGGAGCGCAAGGTGCGCCTGGTGCAGGACCACGCCGTCTACGCTGCGATGGTGGAGCACCTCGACACGAGCGTCGGGCGCATTGTGAGCAAGCTGAAGGCGCTCGGCAAAGCTGACAACACGGCGATCGTCTTCATGTCCGACAACGGGGGCCTGAGTACGTCAGAGGGTCATCCGACCTCGAACCTCCCTTTGCGCGCGGGCAAGGGGTGGGTGTACGAAGGCGGTATCCGCGAGCCGATGATCATCGCGTGGCCCGGTCGGACGCGGGCGGGCTCGACGTGCGACATACCGGTCATCAGCACCGACTTCTACCCGACGCTTCTCGAGATGGCTGGGCTCCCTCCACGTCCGCGTCAGCACGTCGACGGTGTCAGCATGGTGAGCCTCCTCGAGGGAGAGGAGCGCCTCGCCGAGCGCGACCTGTACTGGCATTACCCGCACTACGGGAACCAGGGTGGCGCTCCGTCGGGGGCGGTGCGCGTCGGCGATCACAAGCTGATCGAGTGGTACGAGACCGGGGACGTGGAGCTCTACGATCTCGCGAGCGACAGAGGGGAAGGGACGAACCTCGCCCAGCGAATGCCGGAGAGGGCGCGCGAACTCAGAGGTCGGCTCCAGCGCTGGAGGCGCCGGGTCGGGGCTGAGATGCCGTCCCCGAACCCGGGCTTCAAACAGCGATAGGTGGCTTACTGCGCAGTGACTGAGGCAGGACTACCGAACCCCAGCAGTGCGCCGGTTCGATGGCCGATGGCCACGCTCACCGCGTAGAAGGGGACGCCGATCAGGCCGGGAGGGACGGGGGACATGTGCGTGCCGAACGACGCACCGTGGGCATCTAATTGCCCCGTGAAGGGATTGCCGAACGCGGTCACCTGCGCGACGAGTCCGGACCACGGGATATGGAGGCCACCGAACCACCCGGTGCCGAGCCCGCCGTTCGCGTTGGCGGGATCGGTGGTGATCACCGAAACGTAATCCTCGTTTGGCGGACCAGCCAGGTTGCGTGCGGAGATGAATCCCGTCGTCTGGTCATAGGATAGGGTGACCTTGAACGATCCGAGAGCCGGAGCGAGCGCGCGCAGCCACTTCTCGCTCATCTTCTTCTCTCCAAATTCGTTCGGATGCACGCCGTCGTACAGGTCGGCAATGGGATCGAACCCGGTAGCCTGATCGACGATGACGATGGGCGACGTCGGCAGCGCATACGACGGGCTCCACGCTTCGATGAGTGCGTTGAGTAGCTGGAGGTTCGCGGCTGCCCAGGGGTCAAACGTCGGGATGACCTTGGCAACGAAGAACTTGCAGTCACGGTTGACCGAGCGGATCTCCGAGATCAACGAGAGGATCTCGCCTGCCGTCACGACGACCGACTGTGATTGGATGATGTCGTTGTGGCCGACGTGGATCAGCGCGATGTCTGGTACGTGTCCGCGGCCGAACACTGACGGCATGTGCTGGATGAGCTGGTCAACACGCGCACCCCAGTATCCTTCGTGATCCTGGTCGTAGTTCGCGTAGAGCGGCGGTCCGAGGAAGGCGCCCGCCTGGGAGCCGATGAAATCGACGTTGGAATAGCCGTTTGCCTGGAGTTCGTTCCACAACCAGTACCGCCATCCGGCATGACCTGTCTGACCCTCAGTGATTGAATCGCCGAGGGACATGATCTTGACCGGTGCGGTGCCTTGGGCAGTAACGGACCCAAGGAGCAGCAGGGTCGTACAGACCACAAGAACGGGACTCACCTTGGAGGCTCTGTACTGCATCTCACTTTTCCTCAGAATGTTTCAGGGGCTCAGGGCGCGGAGCACGCCCGAGCAGACTATTCCAGCCTGGACTCACGCCTCTGATTACGCAAGTCCAGACCCTGGAATAAGGGGGGCAAGGAGACGGGGATCTGAGTCTGCGGTCCGGGCTCCCTAACTCTCGGGGACCAGCGGCCTCACCAGGAGATCTCACCGGGCGCAGAGATCGACGTCGCCTTGTCCGTAGGGAAGCCCTTAGGGACCTGGATGGTGACCTTGCCCGTTGCGGCCCACTCGCAGGCTCGGGCGAGGATGGTCTGAAAGCCGACGCAGTGCAGCGCGTCGAAGTCCTTTTGCCCTCCCCAGTGATGCCCGAGGACCGTCGTCACGACGTTGCCCTTGCCGTGAGGGACCACCCACGTGATCGGTTCATGATCTCCGGTGCCGCCCGACTTGGGATCGGACCACGCGCTCGAGAGGATCTGCATGTCCTGGCCCGGGCCCCGTTGCCCGTGGTAGAGCTCGTCCTTGGCGTGCTTCCACCACGTGGGAAGCCCCTTCATGATCGGGTGTTCCTTGGCGCGGACCGTGACGAGGAACACATGCTGACGCCCGTGCCCGGCGCCGGGCCCCTTGCCCTTGAGGGTGCGAATCTGGGCGCCTGTCTTGTCGTTGACGGTGACGCGATCGCCGAACTTCGGCCCGCGCCAACCCAGGGCGATGAGCTTGTTCCACTCCTTCCAGTTGGTGAAGGAGTTGTTCGCCGCGTGGACGTTCACCGCTCCGCCGCCGTCGGCGACAAACGCGAGGTAGGCGTTGTTCACCGCGTCGGGCCACGGCTGGCCGTTGTAGTTACCGACCACGACCTGATGGTCTTTGAACGCGGGGCGCCAGGCGGCCCATTGCTCCTTGGTGCCTTTCTTGCCCGGGCTCGTCGAGACCGTGACAGAGAAGCGTCTGGTGGCTTCGAGTGTCGCCTTCATTGCCTTCGTTGTCCCGGCCCAGCCATGGTTGTTCTGGCCGTCGATGATGAGCACGCGGATCTCCTCCGCCATCTCGTTCCCCAGGGTCTCATCCTGACTGCGCTTGAATTCCTGGGCTGTGAGGGAGAGGACGGCGAGGAGGAGGATGCTGATGGTGCGTGGCATGAGGGGTCTCCAGGGCGATGAGGGAGGGAGCATCATAGCCCGGAGCGGGCGGCGCGTACGGCGTCGCTGACGGCGGCGATGCAGCGGTTGATATCGGTCGGGCGCGTGATGACGTCTCCCATGTGGCCCACGCGAAAATAGCGCTCCTTCAGTTGGGGATGGAGTCCTGGCGCGACGACCACGCCCCGCTCCTTGATCGCGCCGACCAGCTCTTGGCCGACGCCGTCCGGGTAGCGGACCGCGCTGAGCGTGTTGGCGGCCAGCGCTTCGGACACGGGGACCAGGTCGAGTTCCAGTTCCCGCCACGCGGCGCGAAATGTCTGGGCCACCTCGGCGTGGGCGGCGACGCGGGCGTCCATGGCGGTGGCGGGGTCGGTGTCGGCGGAGAGGATTTCGGCCAGCCCGGTGCGGAGCGCCCAGACGAGGGTCGTCGCGGGCGTGGCGAAGTAGGCCGGGCGGCGTTCTTCGTAGGCGGTCATGACCGGGAGCCACTCGAGCCAGTCGATGGCCATCGGCGGGGGAGAGGTCAACGCGCGGCGGCGCTTCAGCGCGCGTGCGCTCGCGACGAGGAGCGCGAGGCCGGCGGGCAAGCCGATAGCCTTCTGCGAAGCGGTGAGATAGACGTCGGCGTTCCATGCCTCCATCTCGAATCGTTCGCCGCCCGTCGCGCAGACGCCGTCGAACACGGTGAGCATGTCCCGTTCGCTGGCGACGCGGCACAGCGCCTCGGCATCGACACGCACACCCGTGGATGTATCGACGTGGGTCGCGAACAGGGCGGCCGTCGGATGATCGTCCAGCGCCTGGGCGACGGCGTCGGCGCCGGGGGCGTCGCCGGGTTCTGCCGAGACCTGGGCCACGTTGGCGCCGCGTCGACGCAGCATCTCCGCCGCGCGATCGGAGAAGAACCCCGTATTCACGACGACCACGCGCTCGCCGGGCGCGACCAGGTTCCAGGTCGCCATCTCCATGGCCAGGGTGCCGCTGCCCGCGACGATGAACGGCTGTGCCTCGTTGCCCGCGCGCCAGACGTGACGCATGGCTTCGAGGGATGCGCCCATCGCCTCGACGAGATCGGGTGCGACGTGTCTGCGCGGGACCTCGGCCGCGGCGGCGCGGACGCCGTCCGAGACCTCGAGCGGGCCGGGAATCATGAGGAGAGGCCGGTTTGACATGGCCCGGGGAGGATACACGCTTCCGGGTTGTCGGATGCGCGCTCCTCGCACCGCGTCGCTGCCGATCGGCTACGCTGCTTGCCATGTCGGATGGTGCGCACAACACGCCGGTCGACGCATTCCTGGATCAGTATTTCGAGGATGTGGAAGCGGGGACCGTCCGCCAGTTGTCCGACTACCTGGCGCTGTTCCCCGATGACCAGGACTTGATCGCCGCCGAGTACGTGGCGCTGCAGGGTCGTACGACATCGGCCGAGTCCGCGGGGGATGCGCTCGGGCCCTACCGGCTGGAAGAGGAGCTCGGACGCGGCGGACAGGGGATCGTCTACAAGGCCACCGACACGCGGATCGACCGGACCGTCGCGCTGAAGGTCCTGCGCGGTCTCGGTCCGGGGGCCGAGGGACTCCTCGTGAGGTTCAAGCGGGAGGCGGCGGCTGCGTCGAAGGCCGACCACCCCGGCGTGTGCGCGGTGTACGACGTCGATGTCACGGGCGGTATCCCCTACATCGCCATGCGCTACATCGAGGGGGAGACCCTGGCCAAGCGGATCGCCACCACTCGTGAGGTCACGGCCGCCGATACCGCGCCCACGGTTATCGCCCTTGATGAAGTCGATTTCGAGGACGACCCCGACACGTCCGTGGACCAGGGGACGACCTCGAGCGGCTCCCAGACCCGTTCGGACGTGATGCGAGTGGTGCGCCTGGTGGAGAAGGTCGCCCGTGCCCTGCACGCGGTCCACGAGGCGGGGGTCATTCACCGCGACGTGAAGCCGGGCAACGTCATGATCACGCCGCAAGGCGAGGCCGTGGTCATGGACTTCGGGATCGCCCGCGACGAGGAGTCGGACCTGCAGACGCTGACGCGGAGCGGCGATCTGTTCGGAACCCCCTCCTACATGTCGCCGGAGCAGCTGACGCGGCAGTCGATTCGCGTCGACCGGCGCACCGACGTGTGGTCGTTGGGCGTGATGCTGTATGAGTGCGTGACGCTCGAGCGTCCCTTCGAGGCGCCGTCGCGGGAGGGGCTGTACCAGCAGATCCTCGCCAGGGAGCCCGAAGACCCGCGCCGCCTCAACCCGTCGGTGCCCAGAGACCTGGTGACGGTGATCGCGACGGCGCTCGACAAGGACCGGGAACGTCGCTACCAGACCGCGCACGACCTGGCGGAGGACCTGCGGCGCATCCGCTCCTATGAACCCATCCAGGCGAAGCCGGTGGGACGCCTTACCCGCGTGGTGCGCTGGGCGCAGCGCAACCCGGCGGTTGCGGCGGCCCTGGCGGTGGTGCTCCTGTCGTTGAGTGCCGGTCTGTTCATCGCGCTGTGGCAGAAGTCCCTGGCGAACGACGCCCTGGTGGAAACCGAAACGGCGCGTGTCAGCGCGGAGAGCGAGAAGTCCCTCGCGGATGACGCCCGGGAAGAAGCGGAGACGGCGCGTACCAGGGCGGAGAGCGAGAAGTCCCTGGCCGATGCTGCTCGGGAGGAAGCGGTGACGGCGCGCGGCAGGGCGGTGAGGGAGAAGTCGGTGGCGGACGCTG
>JABSRK010000669.1 GCA_013213915.1 Planctomycetota bacterium | reverse complement strand
TCGGTTGGTGAACGAGGAAAGCCGGTCGGGGGCATCGTCAGGAACCGAGCCAACGGCGACGACGGAAGAGAGACAGGCGGGGCTCGAGATCCTCATGCCGTCTCCCCTGTTTCCCGTGGCCGCGATGACCATGATTCCCACCTCCGTCGCCACACGGCACGCCGCGGCGAGGGCCACCGACGCGTCATCACACACGTCCGCGTAGCGGGAACCGCTGGCGAGACTCATGTTGATCGCATCGACAAAGATGCCATTGTCCTCCCGGTGCAGGTCGACGACGTATTCGACTCCGACAGCCCAGTCCGAGACCCAGCCGCGGTTGAACCGATCGAGCACCTTGATCACCACGACGCTGACCCGGGGAGCGACGCCCGCGGCGGCGACGCGTCCGCGCGAGGCGATGATGCCCGTGACGTTCGTGCCGTGGCCGTGCTCGTCCTCGGCTCCGGGACCGGTGATCGCGCCCCTGTCGAGAAAGTGGTACTCGTGAACGACCGCGTCCTCGAAGTCCGGATGGTCCGTGTCGAGGCCGCTGTCGAGAACCGCGACCACACGCCCCTCGCCGGTCAGTCCGAGCCTTTCGCCAAGCCTGTCCGCATCGATGGCCGCCTTGCTCTGGACGAGAGCACCCGAGCCGCGCTCGTCGAGGCACACCCGCCGCACGCCACCAGCGTTCTCGAGCGCCCGGAGTCCGTCGTCGTCGACATCGAGAAGGACCACAGGCGAGTACCGGTATCTGTACCGCACCTCACAGGCGGCGGGAAGCCCCGAGAGCAATCGATTCTGGGACTCGCCGATGCGGCGGCACGCCGTGTCGAGGCCGTGACCCACCCCGGCGACATCGTCAAGCACGACGCAGACAGTCGCACGGCCATGCTGCATGACCTCGTGCCGCACATCGGGACACACACGGACCGTCTGCGCCAGAGCGAGAGGGCCCGCAAACAACAACAGGAGTGAAAGCGACAGGGTCCTCGGGGACATGGAGTGTCCCCTCTATCATACCACTCCCGGCTCGCCGCCCGAAAGGAACCGAATCACTGCCCCTGGCATCGTTGATCGGCTGGGGGCATCGAGCAGCCAGGGGAGCCTCGACGTTGATCCAGAGGATGTTCGGTCGCTCGCTTTCGGCTGGCGCCCCCCAGAACAGGCTCCGGGTCCACGAAGTTGGCGAGCACGACGAGAATCACGACCACGCGAGACCGCGTCGTGAACATCAGAACACCTTCTTGTTCGAAAGCGCGTCCCGTATTCGCTGCACCAGACCGTTGTCACTCTCCGTGGAGCTTCGCAGCAGAAAGAGGCTGCTCGCCATGAACCGATTGCGGGAGCCCGGTGAGATGTTGTAGAAATCCTCGAGGACGGCCGAGCTGTACTTGTAATCGTGGGCGTCACTCCCCTTCAGGAAGACAAGCACCCTCGCCGCGTTGATGAGATCCGTCGCCGCGTGTGGACGCTTCAGGTACGTGAGGGCCTTGTTGGCAGCGACCATCTTTCTGTC
>JABSRK010000668.1 GCA_013213915.1 Planctomycetota bacterium | reverse complement strand
GCAACAACGCCGACCCCGACGATGACAACGACGGCACCCCAGATGAAAGCGACGCCTTCCCGCTCGACCCGAGTGAAGACACCGACACGGATCAAGACGGATTGGGGAACAACTCTGACAACTGTCCTTTGGACTCGAACCCAGGTCAGGAAAACGGGGATTCAGATGCCGCCGGTGATGTCTGCGACATCTGCCCGGTGGATCCCAACAACGATTCCGACGGCGATGGCAGCTGCGATTCCGTCGACCCGTGCGCCGGCGATGGGGAACCCACGTGTGTTGATGGTGCGGACGTGCATGCTCCCCATCTGTGGAACGCGACGCAGCGGGTAGTGCAGGGAGGGGGCCTGGAAGGAGAGGTCCTCGGGCCCCACGAGGGGATTGTGTCGCGCCCCGATCACCAGCTCGTACTCGCCGTCGATGAGGTCGTCGAAGAGGTAACGGCCTGCGCCGTCTGTCCGAGTCGTTCGGTCTTCTCGTCTCGAGACCGAGATGGGGGGGACCTTGACCTGTTCGACGGGGATGAGGGTGACCATGAGCCCCTCGACGGGCTCTCCGTCCTCATCGAGCACGAAGCCCTCCATGTAGCCGCGGGCGTGCAGCTCGAGGGAGATGAACGGGCTCTCCGAGCCGCGCACGAGGAGCACGGGGGTCATGCGCCGGTTGAAGGCGGGGGCGTCCACCCACACGTCATAGGCCCCGAGCGGCACGTCAGGGACGTTGAAGCGCTCCTCGGCGGCGTGGAACTCCCCCCGCAGCTCGCGCCGAGGCGTGGGGGTGCGGATCGCGATGTTGGGTGAGAGCACCAGGGTCCAGTGCGTGGGCACGCCCCCGCCGGTGCGGTCCAGGAGGACTCCCCGGAGTGAGCCGATCCCGTCTGTCCTGGCGGCCGACCGGGGCCGTCCGGGGTCCTCGGTGGACTCACGTGGGGTGGGAGGGGAAGGGGTGAGGGCAGGCAGGCTCCCGAGGTCCTCCTCGAGGGTCTCTGGGGCCACAGGCGATGGATTGGAGACCTCCTTTACGCCCGGTGAGAGGTTGGAGAAGAGCCATAGGCCCAGTCCGGACGCGATCAGGAGGGCCGGGATCCAGAGGATCACGCGTCCCGCCCTCGGTCCCGGCCGGGGATGCCTGCGCATAGGCGAAAAGACGCGGGCCGCCAGGTGCCGATACGGTAGGCACCGTGAGCAATCGACGCCGCCGGCGTCCCGCCCTGTTTGGGTGCGCCGCTGCTCTCCTGAAGGCTCTGCAGACATTGATCGTTCCATGACGTGCTCCCGCACCATAGGGAGTCGATCCTACCCCCGGCGAGCATGCCGGGTACACCCATGCATCTCCCCACCCCGCTCAAGACCGCGTCCCTCCTCCTCATGTCGTTGCTCGCGACCTCGGCCGCGACCTCGCCCGCCGACCCCGTCACCGCCGACGGCCGCGTCATCGTCCTGGGTATCGACGGCGGGGACTTCGCGACCGTCCGCGATCTGATCGACGCAGGCCGCCTCCCCAACC
>JABSRK010000667.1 GCA_013213915.1 Planctomycetota bacterium | reverse complement strand
ATCGAAGCGCACATCCAGGCGCTGCGGGATGGACACACGAGATATGAGCTGGATGCCGGCCTGCCACAGCTTCGCGAGGCGATCGCGGCCTTCTACAGTCAGCGTTACGGGATCGAGCTGGATGCGGAAAACGTGCTCATCACCACCGGCTGCTGTCAGGCGCTCTATCTGGCGCTGACGGCGGGTGTCCAGCCAGGCAAGGAGATCATCGTCACCGAGCCCTATTTCGTGCTGGCCCACATTGCGGAGATGGCGGGGGCTGTCCTGCGCGTCGTCCCCACCACCGCTCGCAATGGCTACCAGCTCGACCCCCAGCAGGTCATCGACGCCATCGGCGACAACACCTGCGCCATCCTGCTTCTATCGCCGGGCAACCCCACGGGCGCGGTCTACCCACGAGCCACGGTGGAGGCGATCTGCCGCGCCGCCGCCGAGCGTGGTGTCACCGTGATCAGCGATGAGGTCTACGACCGCCTGATTCTCGATGATATCGACTATGCCAGCGCCCTCGACAGCTCCCCCACGCTGGACAATGTCATCATGGCCAGCAGCTTCTCCAAGACCTATTCCATGGCCGGTCTTCGCCTGGGGTGGGCGATCTCCAGCCGGCGAAACATCGTGGACTTGCAGCGCTACCACATGTTCGTGAGTACCTGCGAGAACACCCCGACCCAGTGGGCCGCGGTGGCAGCCTTGACCGGGGACCAGAGCCCCGTTGACCACATGGTGAAGGAATACCGCAGGCGGCGCGATCGAGTGGTGGAGCTGGTCGAGGCTGCGCCGCACCTGAGGGCCTACAAGCCACAGGGAGCGTTTTTCATCATGCCCTCGCTGCCGGCGGGCACCGACAGCTTCGATCTCTGCATGCGCCCGGGAGAGCTCACCGACGGCGCCACGCTGGCGGAGCGCTGCCCGGACACGCGATTCATCGTCGACCACTGCGGCAACGCCGACGTCCGGGCCTTCCTCCCCGCGGCACGAAGCGGCGGCGCCCCCCCCTCCCACGACGTCGCCCGATGGCAAATGGACATGTCCCGCCTCGCTGGACACGGCAACGTGATTTGCAAAATCTCGGGAATCGTCGCGAGCGCCCCGCCGGGCTGGTCCGCCCGGGACCTCCGGCCAATTGTCGACTTTTGTCTCGACGCCTTCGGACCGGATCGCGTCGTCTTCGGGAGCGACTGGCCGGTCTGCAAACTCGGCGCCACGTACGGCGAGTGGGTCGGGGCACTGAAGACGATCACGGCCACGCGTCCGCTCGGCGCCCGGCGCAAGCTTTTCCACGACAACGCCGTGAAATTCTACGGTCTGAGCTGAGCGCCTCGAAGACCGCCATCACCGCCGGATTCTCGCTCACGCTGCTCGGTTTTCCGGTTACAATCCACTAGTCAACCGCGAGTGTAAGCGCCGAACTCCATGACTTCGCTCGAGGTCTTCGGCGCCAGGAAAACTGCGAGGAAGCACCGATGAAGGCGCGCGTCGGGGACCAGCTCGTGGGCAAGCGTCTG
>JABSRK010000666.1 GCA_013213915.1 Planctomycetota bacterium | reverse complement strand
GACGCAGCCGGGGAACGTCTTCCGCGTGTTCGAGCGGGGGAGCGCTCTCCCCAACCCGATCATCGGGATCCCCGATAGCGAGGAGGAGCCTGGCCTGCCCAACAACCGGCTGTCCGAGCGCGGGCTCGGCACGGAGCTACGGATCGACTTCCCGGTCCTGAACATCCACAAGACCCGGCTCAACGACCCGCACCTGTCGTTCCTCGGCACCAACGACAACCCGGGCGACTTCCGTTCGAGCGGGTGCACCGCGTGCCACGTGGTCTACGCGAACGACCGCAGTCCGGTGCACTCAGGTCCGTACGCGAGGTACGGCAACCGAGGCTTCACGTCGCCGGACAACCCGGACCCCACGATCAAGAAGGACGAACCGGGGCACCCGATTGCGCACAAGTTCACCGAGTCCGTGCCGTCGAGCCAGTGCATGGTCTGCCACATGCACCAGCCCAACTCTTTCGTGAACTCGTTCTACGGGTTCACCATGTGGGCCTACGAGGCGGACGGCGACACCAAGGGGCCCGACGGGCGGGCCTTGTGGCCGCTCACCCAGAAGGACCCGACCCACGAGGAGCTCGTCGCTGCGTTCAATCGCAATCCCGAAGAGGCGGCGGCACGGGGCAACTGGATCGACCCGGCGTTGCTCGCGGAGGTCTCCAAGCTCAACGCCGCCGCGAAGCACACCCAGTTCGCCGACTATCACGGCCACGGTTGGATCTTCCGTGCCGCGTTCAAGATGGATCGGGAAGGGAATCTGCTGGACAAGGACGGCAACCCTGTCGATTACGACGACCCGGACAAGTTCAAGGGCGTCGTGCCCCTGGCTGGTTCGGGCGGCAGCGTCGAACCCCAGCCCGGGCGTGCCGTGCATCTGAAGGACATCCACGCCGAGGTGGGCATGCACTGCGTGGATTGCCACTACTCGTCCGATTCCCATGGCAACGGCAAGCTGTACCACGAGTACCAGGCGGCCATCGAGATCACGTGCAAGGACTGCCACGGCACCGTCCGCGATTGGGCGAAGACCGATGAGCTTCCGACCGGCCCGGCGGCCGCTGCGGGCAGCGGCATTCTCGACGAGTTGGAGACCCCTTTCGGCGAGCCGCGCTTCGAATGGAGCGAGGGCAAGCTCACGCAGCGCTCCATGGTCGAGAAGGGCAAGTCCTGGATCGTCTCCCAGGTCAAGGACAGCGTCGACCGGAAGCACGCGGACTACAACGCGAAGGCCGAATGGGCGAAGACGATCCGTCGCGGCGGCGAGTACGGTCCCGTTGACGACAAGTGCGAGTTGGCGCACGACGATGACAGCATGGAGTGCTATGCCTGCCACACGTCCTGGATTACGTCATGCTTCGGCTGCCACCTTCCGCAGCGCGGCAATATCAAGGTCGACGTCAAGCACTGGGAGGGTCAGGAGCTCCGGAACTTCGGCACCTACAACCCGCAGGTCGTCCGTGATTCCGAGTTCATGATCGGCGTCGCTGGCGATGTGAAGGGGAACAAGATCGCCCCG
>JABSRK010000665.1 GCA_013213915.1 Planctomycetota bacterium | reverse complement strand
GGTGAGCTGGCCCACGAGGTTCTGGATCTCACCGACGGACACCGGGTCCACCCCTGCGAACGGCTCGTCTAGCAGGATGTACCGGGGGTTGGCGGCGAGCGCCCGGGCGATTTCGACCCGCCGGCGTTCGCCTCCGGACAGGTGGGCGCCTCGGGTGCTGCGGATGCGGTCGATCTGGAGATCCCCCATGACCCGTTCGAGTTCGGCCTTTCTCTCGCTCCTGGAGAGGCTCTTTCGGAGCTGGAGTACGGCCGTGATGTTGTCGGCGACGGTCAGGCCCCGGAACACCGAGGCCTCCTGGGGGAGGTATCCGATGCCCATCCGCGCCCGGACGTGCAGGGGGGCGTCGACGATGGCCTTTCCGTCCAGGATCACCGTTCCGCGGTCAGGGCGGAGTTGCCCCAGGATTGTCCGGAAGCAGGTCGTCTTGCCGGCGCCATTCGGGCCCAGGAGCCCGATGGCCTGGCCTCTCTCGACGTCCAGGGAAACGTCTTCGAGTATGGGGCGACCCTGGATACGAACGCTGAGCTGATCTACACGCAACACGGGTGAGGCCTCGTGCCGGCATGATAGCGTCTCGCTCCGTCCTTCCACGTGATCGTTGGATGATGATCCTCGACCGTTACCTACGCGCGAGCGTTCTTCTGAAGCTGGCGCTGGTGAGCCTGGTGTTCACCGGTGTGTTCGCTGCGTATTCCGCGGCGGTATTCCTCTCCCGCGCGGCCGCGGGGCTGATGAAGCCGGAGTTCGTTCTCGAGCTGGTCGCCCTCAAGGCGGTGATCGCGCTGGAGGTGATCCTGCCCATCGCCTTGTACGCCGCCGTGATCTTGTCGGTGGCACGCCTCCGCAGATCCGAGGAGGCGACGGCCATGCAGGCCGTCGGGTTCGGCAACAAGGACCTGGCGCTGGCCCTGGCGCCCCTCTTCATCGTCGTGGCGCTCGGTGTCGGGTTCCTGTCGTTGTCCGTGCGACCTGACACCTACACCCGTCTCTACGAGTTGCGTCGCGAGGCAGAGGCCGCGTTCGACCTGTCCGATATCGAGGCGGGACAATTCTACTCGGAGCCCGAGGGCAATCGGGTCGTGTTCGCGGGATCGCGAAGTGCGGACGCCATGAAGGACGTGTTCGTCTGGAACCGGAAGGGGGACGAGGACTGGGTGATTCGTGCTGACGAGCTCGTGCGTGGCGCGCAACTCGAAGAAAGCGCGAAAGTCGAAGCGAAAAACCTACGCCTCTACAAGATCGACGGGGACGGGATGTCGGTCGGACCTGTCATCGGGTCGATCAAAACGGGCCTGAATCTAGGTGTTCCCCGCGGCGGTAGCCAGAAGCGGAAGGCGAAGGGGACGACGGCGCTCGCAAATTCCGACCTACCTGAGGAGGTGGCGGAGTTCCAGTGGCGGGTGTCGCGTGTGCTGAGCACGCTCATGCTCGCCTTTCTGGCGCTCCGCGTGGCCGGTTTCACGGGGAGCCGATGGGGGGCCGTCACCACAGTGCTGGTGTGGATCTCGG
>JABSRK010000664.1 GCA_013213915.1 Planctomycetota bacterium | reverse complement strand
GCGTGATGAACGGGTCGTGCAACTACATCCTGACGCGCATGGAATCCGCCGGGCTGACCTACGAGGAAGTCTTCGCCGAGGCAGACGGACTGGGCTATCTGGAGGCAGATCCGCAGCTCGACGTAGGTGGGATCGATGCCGCGCACAAGCTGGCGATCCTCTCCTCCCTCGCATTTGGCACAAAAGTGGACTTCAACGGCATTGAGCTTGAAGGGATCGAACGGGTTTCTATCGAAGACATCCGGGCGGCGAGCGACATGGGGTACAAGATCAAACTGCTCGGCGTGGCGCAGATGACTGGCCGGGGCCTGGTTCAGCAGATGCAGCCCTGTCTTGTGCCGCAAAGCTCGCCTCTGGGGCAGCTTGACGGAGGCACGAACATGATCGTGCTGGAGGGCGACGCAGTTGAGCAGATCGTGCTGCGCGGCCCCGGTGCCGGCGAAGGACCGACTGCGAGCGCTGTGATGGCGGATGTCTGCGACATCGCGCGAGGAGCCTCGGGCCCTGTGTTTGGCCGGCCGGCGTCAACGTTGGTGGCCGCGACACCGGCCCGATCGCATTTACCTGCGGCTTACTATTTGCGAATGGCGCTGCAGGACAAACCCGGCGCGCTGGCCAAGATCGCCACGGTGTTGGGCGACGCCGGCGTCTCGATAGACCGGATGCGCCAGTACGGGCACGACACTGCCGCAGCACCCGTTCTGATCGTCACGCATAAGACAACGCGGGCGGCACTGGACGACGCCATTGCTGCGATGGATGGCACTGGTGTGCTCTCCATGCCCCCCGTTGCCTTGCGGATCGAGCGTGTCCTACTACTTCTCCGCGGACTCCTCGACCGGCCTGACGTGGATCGATCCGCCGAACGGCGAGAGCTACAGCGCGAGCGTCGCGCTGTCGGTCACGAGCATCGCTTCGGAGGACTTCGAGACCTCCTCGGGTTGGAGCGTCGGCGCGCCCGGCGACGACGCCTCGCCCGGCATTTGGATCCAGGCCAACCCCCTAGGGCCGGCAGCGCAGCCCGAGGACGATCACACCGTGGCCGGCGCCCTGTGCTTCTTCACCGGCCAGGGCAGTCCCGGCGGATCGACGGGAGAGAACGACGTCGATGGAGGCAAGACCACGCTGACCACGCCTTCGTACAACCTCGTGGGCTTGAGTGATCCCCGGATCAGCTACTGGCGCTGGTACTCCAACAGCGCGGGACCCAGCCCCGAGGCGGACATCTTCCTCGTGGACATCTCCAGTAACGGCGGCGCCACCTGGACCAACGTGGGCGAAAACCTTCCGGGAGTCAACAACGAGGTCTGGGTGAACCGTATTGAGCCATCACATCATGCGGCGTGCACAGCTTACGTTGTGCTGGACAATCACCGTTTCGACGACATGGACCCGCATGTCTACGTGACACGAGACATGGGAGCCACGTTCACCGACGTCACCGGCAACCTGCCAGGCGGCATCGGTTCCTACGTGGTCGTCGAGGATCCGGTGAACCCGAACCTGCTGTTTCTCGGCACC
>JABSRK010000663.1 GCA_013213915.1 Planctomycetota bacterium | reverse complement strand
GATACCCAGCATCGTGAGCTCGAAGGTGATGTACTCCTCGTCGAGAAACAGCGTGGTCTCCTCGGGAAGGTCGCACCCGCTCCGTATTGTGAGGCCGAAGAGCTCGACGTTCAGGCTGTCGCCGCTTTCGAGCGTGAAGGACTGGCGGTAGTCAAAGGTGTATCTCGTGCTGCTGCCGCCCTCGGAGGTGACGTTCACCGTGAACTCACCCGGGCCGTCCGCTACGGCCACGCGCTGGTCGGGACCGAGGCGCACCTCCTCGAAGAGCTCTGCCGCAAAGGAACTCTCCGCCGTTGGCAGCGACACCGTCGCGGCCCGAAAGCGAATCGTGCTCTTGGTCTCGTACTCCTGTTGTGGCGAGCGGCCGGGGTCCGACGTGGAGAACACACCGCAGACCGTGGTTCCCGGGGGAATCTCGAGCTCGAAGGTCGGGCTCTGCCGTCTCACCGCCGGGATCAGGAAGGGTCTCACCTGCTTGACGGCGAGATCTCCGTTGGGTTCGATCTTGAACTCGAAATCCAGCAGCGCGTCCTGCGGGGCGTGGCCCTCGAGATCGACGGGCATGTTCTGCTGGACGTAGCACATCAGCGCGCCGAGCTCGCGGAGCTTCTCCTCCGACAGAACGAACTCGCCCGCTGCCACCAGGGAGGAGGCGCGGCTCCGGATGATCTGCACCACCGCTCCATTCTCGACCGCGAGGAGGTTTCGCTCGACAGACACCCCCGGCTCCGGGCTGACGACGCTCTCCTCGCCCAGTTGAGCCGTGACGAGATAGCGCCTGTCCCCGGCGTCCGCGGGATTCCCCGTGAGGGCGACGCCATTGGCGATCTCGTCGGGAAAGGACCGCGTCACGAGGATTCCCATGGCCGCCAGATCCTGCGGGATCTGATAGAACCAGCGCTCCTCGTGGGCGCGGAAGGTCCAGAGGCTCGTCCACACTTTCTTCAGCGCGCGCTCGATGGTGCGCTCATTGTCCTGGAAGCCACACAGCGAGGGGCCGCTGTCATCGGCGTCGAGGGAGTCGGCGGCGCAGACCGCCGTCGACTCGTAGAGTCCGGCGCCGTTGAACTCCAGCGTGTCCTCGACATTGGAGGAGGAGCGGAAGCGCACTCGCCTCAGTGGCGTGCCGAAAACCGCCTCGATGCGCGCCTCCAAACGAGTCACCAGAGCCGGGTCCACCACACCCTGCTCACGCGCCAGCTCCCGGAAGCTCTCCAGAAAGCCGATCCTGAAACTCGACTCAGACAGAAACTTAGCCGAGTTCATCACCCCGAAGAGATATTCGCGGTAACTGAGATCCTCGCCGGCAACCTCGACAGTGTTCGTCTCCATGAACTCCAGATAGTCGTGCACGGGGATCGAGAAACCCTCCTCGAGATACTGGTGGTAGCGCTCATCACCCAGAAGCACTCGCTGCATGGCGGCGAATGTTTATTACTTTCCGCCGTGGCGCGCCACCGGCGTCCGCTCGACGTCGTTGTCGACAAGGTTGTCCAGCTCCCGGTAGTCGGGGTCAAGAGC
>JABSRK010000662.1 GCA_013213915.1 Planctomycetota bacterium | reverse complement strand
CAAAGGACGGCATGGAGCGGTATCCGTCTGCGGCAGGCAGCGTGTTTTCAGCCTTCAGCAGCGTGTTCTGCGCCGCGAAACCAGACAGATCCGGCGTGTAGTCGCCCAGGCCGATGCGCTTGGGCTGGATCACCAGCCCTTACCAGTCCAGCCCCACGTCCGACTATCGGGGCGCGTGTGCAGCGGGCCCCCCGATCCCTTCGCGGTCCAGAAGCTGCGTTGCAGGCTTTCCAGGGCGGCGTTGGATAGCGCCGACCACACCTGAATCCTCTGGTCGTCCCCCACGTAGGGAGCGGAATATCCGAGGGCACCGTACTTCAGGCAGTCTGCGCCGAACGTCAGCAGCTCGTTCGTGGTGTTCGTCTCGGAGAGGTGGGTCATCCCACCCCAGTAGTAGAGGTCGTAGGTGGTGTCGGTGTTCGTGGCTGGGGCGAGGTATATCGTGCCGTTGTGGACCGTGAACATCGTCGGCTCGCCCGCGATTGTCGAGTTGTTCTTCCAACGGGTAAGCGTGTCGAAGCTGGTCGGGTAGATCACCTTCTTCGGCGAGTATTGAATCTCGATGTGCTTGGCTGCTAGGAAGTCGCTGGGAGCCGCGATGGTGCTCGCGTCAGCGGATAGGGCTTGCGCCGTGAGCACCTTCTCGGTCGGTGCGAACTCCAGCTCCCGTTGAATTGCCAGCTCGGCCAGCCACACCCACTCCTGCGACTTCGCCTTCAGATCGTCTCGACCCAGCTCATCGCAGACGGATTCGAGCAGCTCCTCGTAGGTATCGAGCGGCATCTACCATCCTCGCGTGCTGTAGTAGTTCCTTGCGGGACGGCTAGACACCTTGCCGGGAGCCGTGCGTATCCAGGCGTATTCCGGGTCGTCCAGCATCGACGCGACCTTCGGCCAGTCCGCATTGTCGAACAGGTCGATGCCTTCGTTTTTCCATTTCAGGTAGAGCCAGTCGGGCACCGAGGCCACCCTGCGCATATCGCGTGACGGGCTATAGCCCTTGTTCCCGATGTCGGCCTCGTGCCGCAGGTCGGCGCACGCAGCGAAGTGGGCGGCTGGCGACTTCATCGTGTTCTGGATGATGACCTGCTCGTCGTCCGCATCGAAGTGGAACGTCTGGTCCACACCCGTATGGTCGTGGTTCTTCCAGCGATCCGTGATCGCCACCGCTAACCGATCCCCCCGCCGTTCTCCAGGGCGGTGATGACGAACACGCCGGTCGCGTCGTTCCTGACGTGTGTTTGCCCGGTGACGTCCACGATGATCGAGTCATCGAGCGAGACATGGGTTCCGAAGGTGGCGTCCGCAGCGCCCATCGCAGACTGACCAAACGCGATCTTCCCGGCCGTGGTCGCCACGACACGCACGTACTTCGGATTCTCGCCTGCCGCGTTGGACGGCAACGGCGTTGCCGCAGCACCCGCCGCCAAGCCGACACCGAACCAGATTGCCGATGCGATGAAAGGGACCAGCGAGGGATGGGATCAGTTCATGGAAGATTACCCGGAGGTAGCTAAAGCGATCGATGGCCGGCTGGAATTAGCCGGCAAAGCTAC
>JABSRK010000661.1 GCA_013213915.1 Planctomycetota bacterium | reverse complement strand
CCCCGCCCGCGTTCGGCCACGACGCCAGCTCTCCGATCGATGGCGATACCATCTCGATCGATACCAGCGGGGCCTCCTCGGTCTGGAGCTTCCACTTCGACGTCAGCGGCGAGAGCGGTATCGGTCTCGGCCACGATCCCGCGACCGATGGCTTTTCGCTGTTGGTACGCGGCACTGGAGATGAGAGCGGCGACGACTCCGGTCGCACCGCGCGGATCGAACTGGATCCGAATTTTTGGTCCGCCACGACTGGGCCGGCCGGCTTTGCCTACAGCGACCCTACCGGAAGCCGCGGTGGTGTCACCGCGGTCACGCTGCAGACTGGCGCGGTCAGCATCGATGCCGCCGGAAACAATTGGGAGTGGGACATCGGTGGGGAGCAAGAGGCGGTATGGGTCCAGTTTTGGATCGAAGAAGAATCCTTCTGCGCGAATTTTTCCGAGGCCACCGGCGCCTCGATCGACGAGAACAGGTTAAACCACTTCGAGGCAACGGACGCGAGTGCGCCGGGCGATTGCCCGAGTCCGGTTTGCGGCAATGGAGTCCACGAAATCGGAGAGGAGTGCGACGACGGAGATTTCGACGAGACCGACGGTTGCACCAGCACCTGCGCGATAGCCGCCTGCGGTGGGACCGACTACGACAGCACCTGGGAAGCCATCCAGGGGACGATCATCACCCCTTACAATTGCCTGTTCTGCCACGGCGAGGTGCCTGCCTCGAATTCCCTGGACCTACGGGATTCGGTGGCCTACGCCAACCTCGTGAACGTCGCCTCCGAGAATTTCTTAAACGAGGATGACTACATCGAGCCCGGCGAGCCTGTGGCTAGCTTCTTCTACCAGAAACTCGCCGCGATCACGAACGGGTCGACGCTGCCCTCGGGCGAGGGCAACGGCATGCCGCCGATCGGTCCCGGTCTCACCAGCGATCACCTCGAGGCCGTAGAGAAGTGGATCCGCGGGGGTGCCCCCGAGACGGGTGTCGTGGAGGGCACTGCCGACCTGCTCGCAACCTGTCTTCCCCCGCCGACGCCGCTCACCATCGATCCGCCCGACGCACCGCCCGTGGGGGTCGGCGTGCAATTTCGCCAGACGCCATGGCCGCTCCCCGCCGAGAGCGAAGACGAAATCTGCATGGCGACCTACTACGACCTGACCCAGGACCCCGACCTGGTTCCGGCAGAATTCCAGTTCGATTGTCCGGGAGCCTTCGGCGCGAACAATCCCTCGGACAAGTGCTTCTACTACCACCGCCAGGTCTTGAGGCAAGATCCGCAGTCGCACCACAGCATCATCCACATCTACAACGGCGCGACGAGCATTACCGAACCCGGCGCATTTGGGGATTTCACCTACAAGCCCAACTACCCGAACGAAGCGGGCGCCCCTTCCGGCCCTTGCGACCCCCTGGCCACCGACCCCGCCACCGGTCAGAACATCGACTGCAGCAGCACGCCGGTCAGCGGCGTCGCTTGCACGGGATTCGGACCCACCGATGTGGCCACCGCTGCGCCAAACTTCGGCGGCTCCCAAGAACCGTACTCGGAAAGCACCTACTCCG
>JABSRK010000660.1 GCA_013213915.1 Planctomycetota bacterium | reverse complement strand
AGTGTCGGTGTTTGGCGTCTTCACCAGGACGCACCCCTCGGGTGTGAGCATCTCGCAGATCGAGTCCAGCACGGCGCCCGGGTCCTCCACGTGCTCGATCAGGTTGAGGAGTAGGATCAGGTCGAAGCGTTCATCGGTCTGGAAGTCCTCGATTCGCGAGCAGTGGAATACGTGTCCGGCTGCCTCCGCCCCTGCGCGCGCGGCTTCGCGCAAATCGATGGCGTGCGTTTCCTTCACCCGAGGGGAGGCGCGCCGGACCAAGGTGAGGAGCCAGCCCGAGCCCCCGCCCACATCGAGTGCGCTCAGTGCGTCGCCCGGAATCGTGTCGAGCAGGCGTCGGAAGTTGCGAACATCCAGGCTCTCCTTGATGGCCTGAATCCGGCCGCCCCCGTCTTCGTTCCAGCCGTCGAACGAGTAGTAGTTCGCTGGATAGATCTTCTCCAACTGGTTGACGGGCGGTGGATCGATGTAGACCGAACCGCAGGTCGGGCAACGGCGATAACGAAAGAGTTCGTTGCTCGTGAAGAACTCCTCGTCCCGCGCCTCGGCGAAGAACTCGCTCTCGCGCCCTCCGCAAATCGGACAGGCCATGGCAGGATCAGGCATGGCGACGCTGTCGGAGCATGTGACGCGCCGTGGCGATGTAGCCTGCGCGGACGCGCTCGAGTTCCTCCGCGAACGGCGTACTCATGAGGAAGGCCTGCATGTCGTCGAATCGTGTGTAGGAGACGCCTGGATCCCAGTGGTGGAGAAGATGCCGGTTGAAGCCGGCGGCGCCGAAGTGCCGCGCCACGATGCCCGTACCGAAGAGCCGATTGACTGGCCCGTGTTCGTGCTCTCTGTAGTCCAGGTTGCAATCGGCGTCCCAGCCTCGGTGCTCCAGAACGTTCCGGATCGCGAGCAGCGCCGGGAAGACGACGATCGCACCGACGGCCCAGCCCAATGCCGCTCCGTAGGCGCCGACCGCCAGCGGCACGAGCACGAGCAGGCCGTGCACGGTCATCGAGACGGCCAGCGCGCGGAACTGCGATGTCGGGACCGGCGCATTGGGCCGACCGGCGCCGCGAGACCCGCTGTATCGCGCGCGTACCTGTAGCGCTTGCAGGCCGAAGGCGCTCTTCAGGAGGAAGGCGGGGTCGAAACACTCCCGGTAGCTGACCTCCGTGTCGTGGTGGTCTCCCAGGTGCATGTGGTGCTGCCAGTGGGTGGACCGAAAACCCTCGACACTCATGCCCAGGAAGGGAAAGAGGAACCAGCGAGCAAGGCGTTCGTTGGTACGGCGGTTCGCTGCGATGTTGAAATGGGTAGCCTCGTGGCCGAAGGAGAGTATCGAGAGAAGCCAGAAGCCGACCCAGAGCGCCAGTAGGGGCGCGGCAACCACTGGGGCCAGTCCGCCCCGAGCAACGCTGATCGTGGTGTATAGGACGTGGCCCCCAAGGAGCATCGCCAGCGCTGCACCGATCTCCCGCCGAACGATGCGGAAGTCGGGTTCCAGCGTCCGACGAACCTCCAGCCACGTGACTCCGTCCGCGGAGACCATGGGCGACAATCGCGGCGACCCTGG
>JABSRK010000066.1 GCA_013213915.1 Planctomycetota bacterium | reverse complement strand
GGAGAGGTAGGACCCCCAACACAACCCGTTGCCCGTCTTGACCCGCCCGACCTCCTTGTCGGTCACCGGGTCGTACTTCACCATCAGGTCGGGATAGCAGCGGAACCAGAAGTGGGACTTCTTGGGTGCCTGCCCGTCGGCGATGCCGACACACACCAAGAGGTTCAAGAGGAGAAGTACACGCATCATGGAAACACCAGGTCTATGGAAGCCCAGTCATTGACGGGAGCGCCGCAAGACTTGGCCCAGTTCGGCGAGTTGGTCAACGCGTCCGGTACCTGGGCCGGCCAGTAGCACGTGTGGTAGCAATCGTAGAGGTCCCGCTCGATCGGCGTGCACAGCCCGTGCGTGCCACCGCTCGAGTCCACCTCCCAGCCGGGCGAGAACATGGTCGTGCACCCGAACGGCGGATCAGGAGCCATCATCGCGTGGGCCTGCTGGGCTTTCTGGATGACGATGCCCTCGATCATCCGCGCCTTCTGATTGACGGCGAATAGGTGCTTCATAGTGTCGGCTCCGTCCCGGCGGGGGCGGTGTTCTCGATGGGTTCGTGCGCAGCGGCGACCGCGGCCGCCCGGCGATCTTCGAATCGGGCCATATAGCCAGGATTTGCGTTCATGATGCGACCGTAGGTCCGCAAACCGAGGTCGGTCCACGCACGGATCCACTCGCAGTAATGCAGGTTCGGTTTCGTCGCGTCTTCGTAGCGAACGTACGCCTCGTGGTAGCAACCGCCCGAGCAGAGCGGCCGTGCAAAGCACTCGTGGCACGCGACCTTGGTCGAGATGTGCCCGGCCTCGAGGAACTCCCGGCGCTTCTCCTCGTCCAGCCCCGTCGCCACATTGCCGACCTCGTGCTCTCCTGACTCGACGAACCGGTGGCAGAGGCCGAGCTCTCCCTCGGTCGAGACGCCGAGAAGCCCGAGTCCGGCGCCGCAAGGGTGGGCCTTGTTGATCCCCTGGTGCAGCTCCCGCAGGACATCATTGAGATTGGAAAAGCCGTGCGGCCGATCCTCCGCGGCGGCCACCACGTAGTCCTCGGCCAGCGCCGCAAATTCATCGAGGATCTGCCAGTAGTTCTCGTCTGACAGGGCGTAGTCGTTCTCCTTCGCGCTGGTGACGGGCGCGAAGCCGACCTCGTCGAAGCCCAGCTCTCCATGCAGATGGGCGTAGATCTCACACACACCCGTCATGCCTGCGGTGAGCGTGACGCGCGCCCCGATGGGGCGGCCATCAGCAGCCTTGTTCCTCGCGATGAAGCCCTTGATGCGCGGGACGATCATCTCGTACGAACCGCGTCCGCTCTTGAACGTACGGTGGCGATCGTGGGTCTTCTGGTCACCGTCGATGGAGACGTTCACACCGAACCGATGTGATACGAGGAAATCGACGACCTCGTCGGTCAGCAGGGTCGCGTTTGTGGTCAACGAGAAGCCGACGAGCTTGTCTTCCGCCCGCGCCCGCTCCTCCGCATGCTCAACGGCGGCCTTGATCGTCCCGAAGTTGAGGAGCGTCTCGCCACCAAAGAACGTGATCGTCACGTCGCGACGGGCAGCGGCACTCTCGAACAGGAAGTCGACTGACTGGCACGCCGTCTCGGCCGACATCATGGGCGCTTTCACCGTGCCGTCGGCCCTGGTCGAGTCGGCGATCCGGTCCTCGCCATACTCGTAGCAATAGGTGCACGACAGGTTGCACTTGTTCGTCACGTTCAGAACCAGCGTCGCGAGCGGAAACGGCATCGGCGGGAGCTTGGACGCCGGCGGCGCGGTCTCCCCCGCGGGACGGACGAGCCCCATGGCGACCATCTGGTCGAGGGTCGCCTTGCGATCGACGAGATCATCCGCATCGGCGTTGTCGGATTCCCACTCAGCGAGATTCCTGCCGCCCTCGACCGCGAACGCGTCGAGCAGCGACGTCGAGACGTCATCGAGGCGCAGGACGGCCGCCGACCCCGTCGCGTAGACGTACGAAACGTCATCGACGACAAACCTCCGATGGAGACTGGCGGCGAGTTTCATCAGCGATGATCCCAGTCGTAGCGTTCCCACATCACGTACAGCGGGACCGTGACGAGGAGGTGGCCGTGAGCCTTGAACACCTTGTCCTCCAACGCGACGATTGGGACGGCGGCCGCGGAGACCGCGACGGACGGACCACCGTTACCATTGCCGTTACCGCCGCCCTGATTGCCGTCGCCGCCACCGCCCTCCGGCGCGTCGGCCTTGGGCTTTTCGACCTTCTTCGGCTCCGGCGGACGCACCGGCACGGCCAGCTTCGCCTCGGCGACCACGTACACGTTGCCGATGTTGTTCGCATTCCAGCGGCGCTTCGGATTCGGGCCGTCGATCGCCGGCGTGAAGAAGCCCGTGTCCTCGTCGATCTCGCCAACGTACTTCACGTCGTCGTCGTACTCGTGAATCGAAAACTCATCGAGACGCCACTTCGCATCGACGACCTTGATCTGCCAGTTGTCAGCCGTATAGAGCTTCTTGTCCGGCCCGCGGTGCATCGCCCAAGCCTCGAAGCGCTCGTACTGCTTGGGGATCTTCCCCTTGCCGCCCTTTCCGATGCGCGAGAAGCCCTCGCCCGGGGTGACCTTGATGTAGTCGACCGTGTCGTAGAGCGTGACGGCCTCGGGGCCGCGAATGGCGCGGAACGAGATGCGACGCTTGCCGAGCTTGGCGTCCTTCGCGATGTCCACAACGAGCGTGACCTTCGTGTTGTTCTCCCGCCGCACATCCGTCACCGTCACACCGGCGCCGAGGTGGAAATCCTTCGACACCACGTCGGCCGGGAAACCCGTGCCACGCAGCACGACCTCTGCGCCCTTGGCGGGCGCGATGGCCGGTTCGTCGGAAGCGAAGATCTGGGTCGACCCCGTGTGCCGGTGCAGCGTCACGTCCATGCCGAGTTCGCTGTAGCCACCGTGGAAGCAGCGTCCCTTGAATGTGTTCCAGTCGGCAGACAGCAGCATCACCTCGCGAAGCTCGGCTGGCTCGGTGCCGGGGGTTTCGGCCGCGGGACGCGACCGGCCACGCCACGAATAGCCGGCGTACATGACACCCCGGCCCTCGCGACGAACGCGCGATCCGTCACCGAATTCCAGCGTCCAGACCGTCGCGTAGGTCTCCTGATCGGTTCGGCTGATCTCGACCGTGCCCCGGATCTCTCCCCGACTGACCTCATGACCGATTACGGTCCAGAAGCCCGCCAGGGGCACCTCGCGCTCGTGGATCTGCCAGGCTTCCCACTCCTCGGAGAACAGTGGTTGGCTCTTCGTCAGCGCCGCGAGGACGCGGTCGGCGCGGCTGCCGCCTCCGGAAGAGCTACCGCCACGTGACGAGGAACCCGTCCGGCCGCCGCGCGTGCTGCCCTCTCCGCGCGTGCTGCCCTCTCCGCGCGTGCTGCCCTCTCCGCGCGTGCTGCCCTCTCCGCGCGTGCTGCTGCCGCCGCGCGTGCTGCCCCCACCGCCGCCCCAGTCACCGCCGCCACGACTGCGCCGCCGCTCGCCGAACTGGCTGGATGTGTTCGGGAAGAACGCCATGTGCATCTTCTTCAAATGCTGCCATTCCTCGCCCGAACGCTGCTGCGCGAAGACGCGCCCGAGCGTGTGGCATGGCGCGCAGGTCCGGCGCAGGTCCTGGTCCTTGTCCTCTTCCGACCAGTGGACGCGCCGCTCGGCGTCGTAGAGCGAGCGCTCGGCCTCGCCCCTCGCGAGCCCGTGTTGGTGCGCGAGGTAGCGGATCATCTGCCGGGCCTCTTCCGGTGAGAACTTCATGTCGTGGTGGCGGATCATCCGCTTCAGCGACATCTCCCAGCCTTCGGGGCCCTTGCGCATGAAGGAGACCCGGCTCATGAGCCCGTCATCCCCGACCTTGTGACACCCGCCGCAGTGCTGGATGACCACGGGATCGGTGACCTTGATCCCCTTGCGCGGCTTCTTGGGAGCACTCGCTTCCTGCTCGCCGCGGCCGGACCCGCGACGTCCACGACGTCCGCCCCTGGAGCGGCCTTGACCATCGCCACGTTCGCCGCGACCCTCGCCTCGCGAACGCTCTTGTCGATCCGGCGGCGTCTCCTGGGTCGTCGTCGGCGGCGTCTCCTGGGTCGTCGTCGGCGGCGTCTCCTGGGTCGTCGGCGGCGGCGTTTGCGATCCGCCTGTTGGCGGATTCTGCGCCACCACGTCCATTGGGAGCAGGAGGAGCAGGCCGAGCACGAGAAGCGGCCAGGACATGCGTGAAGCCATGGAGGAGATCTCCCGGAAAGCAGGTCCAATCATCGTAGAGGGCCGTCGTCCGAGCCGCCACCCTGACGCCCCTCACGCTCGGGACACGCGCCGGAATCCCTGTCTGGCCTATTCCCTGGCGTGGCGCATCCACGCCGCATAGAGCGCAGAGTAACTGCCGCCCAGACCCACGAGTTCCTCGTGGGTCCCTTGCTCGACGAGACGACCCCCGTCCATGACCCAGATGCGGTCGCAACGACGGGCGGTGGACAGCCGGTGACTGACGACGAGGGCCGTGCGGTCGCGCGCCAGATCCAGGATGTTCCCGATAAGGGCTACCTCGGCCCGTGCGTCGAGCGCCGAGGCGGGCTCGTCGAGGAACAGAATCGGCGCGTCCCGCAGCCATGCCCGGGCGAGCGCGATCTTCTGCCATTCCCCAATGGAGAGCTCCCGTCCCTTGTCGAAGCGTCGGCCGAGACGGGTGGCGTAGCCTTCGGGCAATGCGCTGACGCGTTCGTGTACGCCGGCAGCCTCCGCGGCGGCGCGCACCTCGTCGTCGGTGACGGAATCGTCGGCCTGCCTGCCGAGACGGATATTCTCCGACACGGTGAGATCGTAGCGAACGAAATCCTGGAATACGCCAGCGATTCGCGTACGTAACGCGGCCGGGTCGAACGCGGTGAGATCGGTCCCGTCGAGGGTGATGCGTCCCACCGACGGATCGTAGAACCGGCAGAGCAGCTTGAGCAGCGTCGTCTTGCCGGCGCCGTTCGGCCCGACGACCGCGACCCGTTCACCGACCCGCAATTGAGCGTCAATGTCGATCAGGACGGGCGGCCCGCCTGAGGGGTAAGTGAAGCCGACCCCTTCGATCCGGAACCCCTCCCGTGGAGTCGTCGGGACAGGAGACGGGGCTTCCGGAGTCGGCACTCGCGCGGGTAGTCCCAGGAACCGGAAGAAGGTGTCCAGGAAAAGCCCGTCCTCGTACAGGCCCGACACGCCTGAGAACACGGTCTGGACCGCCGCCTGCCCGCGCTGGATCGCCTGCGAGTACATGACGAGATCCCCGATGGTCGTCGCGGGGTCGGTGATGACCCGCTTGGCGATGTACGCGTAGGCACCGAACGTCACCATGAGCCCGAACGCCTGTCCCAGCAGCTCCGCCAAAGCACGCGTTCTGGCGATGGCGACGCGCTCGCCCCGCAGCAGCTTCCGCAGCCGGCGGTAACGCATCCGGAACACGCCGCCGAGACCGAACAGACGGATCTCCTTGGCGATCGCGGGCGATGTCAACAGCCACGCGAAGTAGCGAGTCTCGCGGTCGTCCTGCGCCCGACGCTCCTGCCAACGGTGAAGAACGCGGGCATACCGCGCGCGCATCACCAGCCCCGGAACGGCCGCGAGGACCACCAGGACCGCCACGACCCAGTGCAGCGTGACCAGGAGCCCCGCCATCAAGAGGAGGGACAGCAGCCCCTGCCCGATCTGGGTCAGCCCTCCTACAAGCCGCTGCGGACGCACCGGCGCCTCCTGCTGCGCCCGCTGCAGGAGGTCGAGGATCTCAGGGTCCTCGAGATCTTGGAGATCGACGGCGACGACCTTCTCGTGCAGCAATGCGTGCACGTGGTCGTGAACTGCCTGCCCCTGCGCTTCTCCCACCACCACGGACCAGTTGCGCGCGAGCGCGCCCACGAAAGCGACGCCCGCGGCCACGAGCACCCAGAAGACCACCTCATCGAACGCAGCGTCCGGGTCTTGCCCGCGCGCCCCCCTGGCGACGGCGTCGATGAGCAGCTTCATCAGCACCAGACCGAGGACCGGCAGCGCCCCTTGCAGGAGGGCGAGCGCGCCCTGCTGCAGGGCGAGCGAACGTCCGCTCTCCCACGCGAGCCTCAGCGCTCGGCGGAAGGGAGGTCTCGCACGCGACGACGGCATGCCGGGATGGTACCTGGGACCCCCCACCTGGCGGCGCCAGGCGCTCAGCGCTCAGCCCCGAGCGGGTGACCACCGAGTGACCCTCAAGGGACACACACAGGTCGAGTCGTGGCTTGAAGCAACCACGCCGCGGACCTATGGTCTTGGAGCGCACCACAGGGAAAGCGGAGTTCCTCCAAACCCTTACAGCCGCATATCTTGGCCAACTTCAGGTCGCTTCATGCCCAGCACGCTCAACGATCTCGGACCTTGTGAGAAAGAGATCGCCGTCTCGGTGCCCGCGGATGACATCGCTGGCGCCCTCGAGAAGCAATACGGCGAACTCCGCAAGCAGATCGTGATCCCCGGCTTCCGAGCGGGGAAGGTCCCGCGTGCGGTGCTCGAGAAGCGTTACGGCGAACAGGTGCGCCACGAGGTCTATCACGACCTGGTCCGGGACGCAGTGTCCGACGCGCTGCGAGAGCACGAACTCGAACCGGTGTCCGAACCCCACATCGAGGGCGGGGACGACCACGACCACCACGAACTTCCGAGCGAAGGTGAACTGGCGTTTACGTTCAAGGTGGAAGTGAAGCCGGAATTCGAACTGCCCAAGTACCGCGGCGTCCAGGTCGAGCGGAAGCGTGAACCGGTCACCCCTGAGCAGGTCAAGGAGGTTATCGATCGCATCGCCGAGAGCCACGCCGAGTGGCTCCCGGTGGAAGACGGTGGCTACGAGGAAGGTGACCTCGTGCAGGCGACGGCGACGATCGCGGTGGGCGACCACGTCCTCGCGGACGAGAAGGGCGTCGTCTTCCTGCCCGAGCAGAACCAGCTCGAAGGACTCGAGTTCCCGGACGCCCATAAGGTCGCGGCGGAGAGCGAGATCGACGGCGAGATAGAAGTCCAACTGAAGGTGCCGGAGGACCACCCGGAGGAGGCGCTCCGTGGCGAGGAGACGACCGGCAAGCTGGTCATTGAAGGCTACAAGCGGCGCACGCCCCCCGCGGTGGACGACGCCTTCGCGTCTACCGTCGGAAAGGACGATTTGGAGGCGTTCAAAGCGGATGTCACGAAGGAGCTCGAGGAGGAGCACGACAGGCTCTCCGATCGCCAGGTGGTGAGGGACATCCTGGACAAGCTGCTCGGCCAATCGGACATCCCCATCGCAGCGGGCCCCACCGAACGCATGGTCCAGCGCCAGATGGGTCAGCGAACCATGCACTTCCAGATGGAAGAGGGGCTCCCCGCCGAGGAAGCCAAGGCCAAGGCCGAGGAGGAGAAGGCCGCGATCACCGAGTCGGTCGAGCGCGACACGCGCGCCTGGCTCCTCGTCGAGGCCATCGCAAAGAAGGAGAAGATCTTCTGCCTGGAAGAAGCCGTGGATGCGGCGTTGGCGGAACTCGCCGCGCGCCACGGCGCCAAACCGTCGGCCGTTCGCGAGTACTACGAGCAGCAGGGCCTCATCGCCGAAGTGCGAAGCGAGGTCGTGGAGCGCAAGGTCTGCGAATTCCTACGGGATCAGGCAAGAATTGCCGAAGATGAGCCTGGGGACGGTGCCGCCGAAGAGGCCGGAACCGAGGACGCCTGACGGAATCTGAGGCGATCCCTCGGGGGATGTCCCCCCGAGCCCTACAATGGGAAGAGAAGAGGGAAACATGGACCCGAAGGCAATCGACTACGTCCCTTACGTCATCGAAAAAACCGGTCGTGGGGAACGCACCTATGACATTTACTCACGCCTCCTTGAGGACCGCATCGTCTTCATCGGGACGGAGGTCTCGGATCGCCTCGCCAACTCGGTGATCGCCCAGCTCCTGTTCCTGGCGAAGGAGAACCGGACTCAGGACGTGAGCATGTATATCAACTCACCCGGTGGCTCTGTCACTGCGGGCCTGGCGATCTACGACACGATGCAGTTCATCTCGTGCCCCGTGGCGACGTACTGCATCGGTCAGGCAGCGAGCATGGGCGCCGTCCTGCTCGCCGCCGGCAGCAAGGGCAAGCGCCACGCGCTCCCCCATTCCCGCATCATGATCCACCAACCGTGGGGCGGCGCGCAGGGGACCGCATCCGACATCCAGATTCAGGCGCAGGAAATCGAGCGTCTGAAGGGCACGCTCAACGAGATCCTCTCCAAGCACTCCGGGCGTGAGGTCGATCAGGTACGCCAGGACACGGATCGCGACTACTTCATGTCTGGCGTCGAGGCGCTGGAGTACGGGCTGGTCGACCAGGTCGTGGAGTCGCTGAAGAAGTAAGGCATGCCAGACACCCGGGGTGGAGAGAACGAAACCTGTACCTTCTGTGGAAAGGGCAGGTACAAGGTCCAATCGTTGGTCTCCGGCCCCCCCGGGGTCAACATCTGCAACGAGTGCATCGAGATCTGCAACACGATTCTCGTCGAGGAGGATCGGAAGCAGTCACTGGCGGCGTCCGACTCCGCGCCGCTCGCGCGCGACAGCATCCCGAGCCCCTCCAAGATCAAGACGTACCTCGATGACTACGTCATCGGGCAGGAACAACCGAAGCGCATTCTCGCGGTCGCCGTCCACAACCACTACAAGCGGCTCTTCCACCAATCGCAGGGTGAAGACCATGACGGCGTCGAGTTGGAGAAGTCCAACGTCCTGCTGATCGGCCCGACGGGATCAGGCAAGACCCTGCTCGCCCGGACCCTCGCGCGATTTCTCGACGTCCCGTTCGCGATCGGCGACGCCACATCCCTGACCGAGGCCGGCTACGTCGGAGAAGACGTCGAGAATCTCCTCCTCAAGCTCTTGCAGGCGGCGGACTTCAACCTCGAACGCGCTCAGAAGGGCATCGTCTTCATCGACGAGATTGACAAGGTCGGCCGGACCAATCAAAACGTGTCGATCACCCGCGACGTCTCGGGCGAGGGCGTCCAGCAGGCGCTCCTGAAGATGCTCGAGGGCTCCGTCGCAAACGTCCCGCCCCAGGGTGGCCGCAAGCACCCGGAGCAGCAGTACATCGCCATCGACACGACGAACATCCTGTTCATCTGCGGTGGCACCTTCGTCGGCCTAGAAGAGATCGTCGGCCGCCGCATCGGTCGGTCCATGATCGGCTTCGGCGATGACGCAGACACCGACGCAATCAAGATCCCCACCGGCGAAGGTGAGCGAAACGCCGACCTGCTGCGGCAAGCGGACATCGACGACCTGGTCCACTACGGGATGATCCCCGAACTGCTCGGACGCCTGCCGGTGAACACCGTCCTCAACCCACTCGACGCCGAGGACCTCGTCCAAGTCATGACGCGCCCCAAGAACGCCATCGTCCGCCAGTTCCAGAAGTTCTTCGAGATGGAGGGCGGTCGCCTCGCGTTCACCACGGAGGCCTTGCTCCAGATCGCCGACACTGCGCTCGCCCGCAAGACAGGGGTCCGTGCCCTGCGCGCCATCCTCGAGGAGATCCTCGTCGATACGCTCTACACGCTCCCCGAAAGCCAGGGCACCCGTGACTTCCTCGTCACCGCACCCATGGTCCGCGGCGACAAGCCCATCCGCGCCCGGCGTCGCGCAAAGCCCCGCAAGAAGGTGTCGAAAAAGAAGCCCGCGTAGGGCCTGTGGGCGCGCCCCCAACTCCCGGACTGCTCACGCTGAGGGTGCGCGTTATCATCCCGGTGCCGTGTCCGAACTCCCGCGCATCACCGATCTGACCCAAGCCGGGTTCAGGGAACTCGCCGAGACCCATGGAATTCGTCCGTTTCGGGGGGACCAGGCGTACGAGTGGGTGATGAAGAAGGGCGTCCGCAGGCCGGATGACATGAGCAATCTGCCGAAGCCGTTTCGGGACGTACTACGGACGAACCTCGACTGCGAAGACCCCATCGTCGAGTGGAGCGACGACTCACGCACGACGACCGACAAACTGTACATGCGCCTGCCCGACGGAGACGGCGTCGAGGCCGTCCTGATCTGCGAGGGGCGGCGGACGACGGTCTGCTTGTCGAGCCAGGTCGGATGCCCGGTCGGATGCACCTTTTGCGCATCGGGGTTGTTGGGGCTGCGCCGGAACCTGTCCGCCGGCGAAATCCTCGACCAGTTCATCGAGTTGCGCAAGCGGACACGCGCATTGGAGCGCCGGATCTCGAACGTCGTGATGATGGGGATGGGAGAGCCTCTGCTGAACTACGACGCCGTCGTCCACGCGCTCCAAGTCCTCAATGATCCGAAGGCGGGAGGTATCGGCGCGCGGCACATCACGGTGAGTACCATTGGCCTCGGAAAGGGGGTCAAACGCCTCGCCCAGGAGGGCAAGCAGTACACCCTCGCCTTCTCGCTCCATGCCCCGGATGACGAGACCCGCTCCGAGCTCATCCCCTTTCCGGGCACCCTCTCCATAGCCGAACTCATGGATGCAGCCCACGAGTATCTCCGCGACACCGGGCGAGAAGTTACGTTCGAATACGTGCTCCTCGAAGGCGTCAACGCTTCGGCAAGGCACGCCAAGCAACTGGCAGACCTTCTCAAGGGCGTCCGGTGCACGGTCAACCTCATCCCCTACAACGAGAACCCGGGGCTCTCCTTCCGTCGGCCGACGCCGGGGGCGATCGACCGCTTCGAGGCAATCCTGCGGAGCCGACGCATCAAGGTCGCCGTCCGCAAGCGCAAGGGCCATAAGATCCTCGCGGCGTGCGGTCAACTCAGGTTGCGCGCGCGCCGAGCGACCTCAGCTGAATGAGGGTGGCCGAAGGACCGGTCGAGCAAGGCAAGACTCGTCTCGGCTCACCGCGGGGCAACATCCCTGGCGCGGCAGACCAGCGTCAACGGCGCTCGGGGCGCACTCCCTCGAGTTTCATCTCCCTTCCCTTCCGCAGCAGCCGCAACGTGATCGTCTCTCGCGTACTCGACGCGAGCACGGCTCGCACGTCTGCCCCCGATGCGACGGGAACGCCATCCATGTGCGTCAGGACGTCATGGGACCGCAATCCCATCCCGTCAGCGGGCGAGCCGCTCTTGACCGCAGTGATCAGCACCGCCTGTCGGGGAAGATTCAGGTGGGACCGCAAAACGGCCGGCACCGGTGCAATCGTCGCACCGTGCACGGCGTCCGTCCCGGCTTGAGATTGAGCCCGCACCGTAGGCGGGCGAACCGGCGCCCGCGGTAACGGCCACTCGGTCACGAATCCATGCCGGGACGAGTCAAACACGCCCGTGTCACGATACCGATCGTAGATCTCGCCGTGCGCCTCCTTGAACGCCTCCAGGTCCTTGCCCGAATACGTCCCTACCGCCTCGACCTTGCCCGTGCGTTGATCAACGCGACCGACCTCGAGCGTCACCTTGCCGGTGGCGTCGCGCGTGAACGAGATCGACTCGCCGTTGCGCATCACACGCGTGGTCTGGCCTGGGCCCACGAGACTGATGCTGAACGAGCCGCCACGCACCCATCGGTCGAGCGCCTCGTGTTGGGAACGTGGGGAGCGGGTCATCTCGTCGAGGAACTCGCTGAGGGCATCCATGTAATCGTCGAGTCGGCCGCCGTAGTCCTCCAGGCGCGGCATGGAACGAGCGCCCCGTTGCCGGCGCACCTCGACCCGCGGACGGCCCGGCTCGAGGGGGCGGCCGCGCAGTCGGTCGCGCGCCCGGACGGGGTCGTCGCCCAGCCCGGTCTCGCCAAGCTGGTCTAAAAGCCGCCGCACACGCGCACGCTGCTCCAGGTGCTCGGAACCCGCCGCCTTCTGGAGAGCCGTCCGCGCGGCCTCCCCCGCGTCCCGCAACTTCGTGGTCGCCGCTTCTCGGGTCTGGAAGTCGGGGCTCCCCAACTCCTTGACCAGCCGGTCGAAGTCCGGCGGTGCCCCGCTCCCACCCTGAGCCTGGACCGCGAATGGTAAACCCACCAGCGACACAAAGCCGAGCATGCAAGCAAATCCACGCATGACAATCCTCCAGGGAAATGAGTCTGGCGTTAGGCCCCTGTGGGCGAGCCAGGCAGCGCCGGAATCACGTTAACCGCCGACCCCGTCACGCGGCCAGCGTCGCTCCCAGGAGGGGCGCCCCAGCCGTCGCCGCAAGCGCGCCCACAGGCGGGGCCACGCCGGGGCACCTCCCCTGCCGTAGCTCCGCAGGAGATCCTGCTGGTCCTCGTACTCCCGGACTTGATCCCTGCAAGCGCCGCAAGCGCTCAGGTAGGCTTCAAACACCGAGGAATAGACCTGGGCGAGATCGCCGCCCACATGGAGCGGGATGAGGCAACGGAACTGGGCACAGCTCAGGAAACCCGGGGTGCGGCGGTGGCGGTCCTTGGGGGTCATGGTGGCGGATTGAGTGATCTCACGGGACGCGGGCCCTGCCGACGAACGCCAAGGCTCACGTCCCGCTCGTTTGCATCTACGGCGGCGGCGCCAAAGTCGCAGGTCCAATTGCCATCGGGCCTACCGAAGTTCCTTGTCCCCACCCTTCTTTTTCGGGGGAACCACCACGGGGCCCTTGGGAATCACCTCGTCGAGGGCCTTGCGCAACATCGCCTCCAACAACGCCTTGGGATCGTCCTCTGCGAGGTCCATGCCGCCGGGCAACCGGAGCGCCCTGGCGCTCCGCTGACCGTCCTTGCCCACGACCTCCAGGTGAGTCAATGGTCGCCCGGACACCGTGAGGAGCCGCGCAAGCTCGACGCTCCCTGACTGTCCCAAGCCCACCGGTTTGCCACCGCAAGCGATGATCGCCTCTCCCTCGTGCAGCCGCATCGCTGCTCCGAGCGAACCTGCTTCGACCGCGACCACGGATAGCCCTGAACCGGGGGCGAGGCCGTGTCTGGCGCGGAAGGCATCGGAGACCGGAGCCACGCTCACCCCGAGCTTGTGCCAGGGCGCCCGTGGGACATCGATCGCCGACCCCAAGAGCTCGCGCACCGAGGACTCGACCTGCTTGAACCTGGGGTGCCCAGTGCCGCTCACGGCACGCAGCCTATCCAGCCGACGGAGCACCCGGTCGACCATGACGAGTTGGGCAGGCTCGATAACGAACTTGGGTTTGGGCTGTACCGGCCGCCCTCGAGACTGGAGCTCCTCGAGGAGGTCGGCGACCGCATCCGGATCGCCCGAGTCCACGGCGGAGTCCACGGCTCGGTGGAGCTCGACCCGCAGATCACGAACGAACCGCGCCAGGCTCTGGTCCACCGCCTTCTTGAGACGCGCGCGCAGCGCGTCGCGCTTGCTCGGTGGTTCCTGGGTAAAGACCAGCGCGGCCAGCACCGCAAGCGACACGAGCAAACGGGGCATGTCAGCCCTCCTGGGGTGGGTCCTCGGCCTCCTCGCCCTCCGGCGCAGGCTCCCCCGAACTGGTGGCATTCGCGGCGCCTTCCCCGGCCCCGGGTGCGTGCTCTACGGTCGGTTCCTCAGCGACGGGCGCGAGGGGGGACACGTCCTCGAACAAGGTCCCCATGCGACGGAACTTGTCGTAGCGCTGCGATACAAGTTGCTCGATCGGAAGCGCTGAGAGCTCCTCCAACGCCACGAGGACCCGCTCGCGGACAGCGCTCACGGTCGCAACCGGGTTTCGGTGCGCCGCGCCTACCGGCTCGTCGACGACATCGTCGATGACGCCCAGTCGCAGCAGATCGGCGGACGACATCCGGAGCGCCGACGCCGCCTCCTCCGCACGCTCGCGATCGCGCCACAGGATGGCCGCGCACCCCTCCGGGCTGATGACCGAATAGTACGCATGCTCGAGCATGAGCACGCGATCACCGATACCGATGCCCAGCGCTCCGCCCGAACCACCCTCGCCGAGGA
>JABSRK010000659.1 GCA_013213915.1 Planctomycetota bacterium | reverse complement strand
GGCGATCCCTTCGAGTTCTTCTACCTGGGCCCTTCGATCACCCAGGGTCCGCTCCCCGTGGGACTGTTCTGCCCCGGCGACCCCCGTCTCATCCTGGTCGGGACCGAGCTTCAATCCCTGGCCACCCTGAATCTGCTGAGTCCAACGGGCGCAGGCGCGGCGAACTACCCGGTCCCCAACGACCCCGCGTTCCAGGGGCTGCCCTTCTTCGCCCAGGCCATGACCCTCGGTCTCGGCGGTGCCCCGTGCCTGGTCGATGACCTGTCCTCCCAAAATGCCTACAAGCTCGCGGCCCACGACACGACCCACAACACGGTCGGCAACTGCGTGACGCCTCGACAGGGACACACGCTCAGCGTGCTCAACGACGGGACCGTGCTCGTCGCCGGTGGCGACGAGCCCACCGTGGGAGGCGTCCTGATTCCCCGGGACACCATCGAGATCTACGATCCCCAGACGCAGCGCTTCACACAGCTCACCGCGACCATGGCCATGACGCGCAGCGCGCACACGGCGACCAATCTGGCGGACGGTCGGATCCTGATCGTGGGCGGGTACGACGCCCTCAGCAACGTCACCTCCGCGGCGGAGATCTTCGATCCGGCAACGGGGACCTCGTCGGCCGTCGCGTCGATGTCGGTCGCTCGCACCCAACACACCGCCACCCTGATGGCGGACGGGCGCGTCCTGGTCACCGGGGGCTCATCGAAGTTCGACCTCCTCGACCTGCTGGGCTCCCTGGCCCAGGTCCACGACAGCGCTGAGATCTACGACCCCGCGACCGACACCTGGACCTCGACGCCAGGGATACCCGGCGTTGACGACGGAGTCGCCGGCCATGCTGCCTCGCTGCTGGGCAATGGCCAGGTCCTCGTGACCGCCGGCGCCAAGGTGTCCATTGTCTTCGGGATCCCGATCCCCTCCATGACCAACGGCGCCAGGCGCTACGACCCTCCCAGCAACAGCTGGGTCTCGACCGCGAGCCTGCCCGGCACCCGCGTCTACCACGCCCAGGTCACCCTGGCGGACGGGACGGCCCTCATAGGCGGAGGAGCGGACGGAGACTTCGTCGCGCTCAACTTCTTCACCGTCGCCACCTGCGCCCGCTACAACTCGAGCACCAACAGCTGGACCTCCGTAGCGTCCCTCAGCAGCGCCAGGGCCTACCTCAACATGGTGCTCGCCAACGGCGAGGTAGTCGTCATCGGCGGCCTCGCTACCGTGGACATCTCCACCGGTTCGGGCACGCCGAGCCAGGACATCGAGGTGTCCTCCGGCAGCTTCTTGAGCTGGACGACCACGGCCGCGACCGCCCTGCCGCGTGATGTGGCCCGGGCCGCCGTCACGGAGGGCGGAGACCGCGTGGTCTTCATCGGTAGCGGCGACAACGGAGTCCCCGCCGTGGTGGACACCACCGACGACCGGGCCGTCGCCGACTGGGCCAAGCGCACGCTCGCCAAGCACGGCGCGCCTGACCTGCTGATCAACAACGCGGCCGCAGCGATCTACCAGCCGCTCACCGATTATCCCCTCCAGCGCCGGCGCCTGATGGTGGAGGTGAATCTGCAGGCCCCC
>JABSRK010000658.1 GCA_013213915.1 Planctomycetota bacterium | reverse complement strand
GAAGTCATGCTCCTGGCCCCCGGTCGGATCTTCATACGATTGGACCCAGTGAGGAGAACCGACTCCCCGTGAGCACCGTTCGTCGCGCCGTCTTTCTCGACCGCGATGGCACGCTGAACGTCGAGCGCGATCTCGTCCGCATCCCGGAAGACGTGGAACTCTTGCCCGGGGTGCCCGAGGCGCTGCGCTCCCTTCATGAGGCCGGATACGCGCTCATCGTCGTCACCAACCAGAGCGCCCGGGCGCGCGGCAGGATCACCGAGGAGGAGCTCAACACCGTGCATGAGCGGCTGGGAGCCTTGCTCTCATCAGAAAATGCCCCCCTGGACGATATCGTCCACTGCCCTCACCATCCGACCGATGGTGAGCCGCCCCTCCGCATGGATTGCGACTGCCGCAAGCCAGAGCCTGGACTGCTGCTCGAGGCGGCGGCCCGACACGATGTCGACCTCTCCCGGTCCTGGATGGTCGGCGACGCCCTCCGGGACATGGAAGCCGGCCGCCGCGCCGGAGTGAAATGCCTCTTGGTGCGCACCGGGAAGGGCGAGAGGGAATCTTCCTCCCTGGATCCAGCCATGGTCGTCGAGGACCTGACTGCGGCCGCCCGTCACATCCTCTCCGAGGCCTGAGCCTCGGGGAGCGCAGCTCACCTCACTCGTAGATCTTCTCGACCTTGTACTCGCGCAGGTTCCTCGCCTGGGTGTAGATGATGATCTCACCCACGAGTCCGAACCCGATCACCTGCACGCCGAGGACGAACAGCAACAATCCGAGAAGGAAGAGCGGTCGCTGATAGAGCGCCATGTCCGGGATGATCAACCGCTGCACGACCAGGCCGGTCGTGACCACCCCACCGATCAAAGCCAGCGCCCCGCCAACGGCGCCGAAGAAGCGCAGGGGACGCATGGTGAATCGACTGAGGAAAGCAACCCCCACGAGGTCGATGAAGCGGCGGACGTACACACCAACGCCGAACAGGCCAACTCCGCCGAACTCGGCGCGATGCCGCACACGCACCTCTTTCACCCGGTATCCGGTGCGATGCACGATGGACGGAAGGAACCGGTAGACGTCCCCGTAGAGCGTGACGTCCTCGAGGACCTCGCGACGCACCGCGCGGAAGCAGCAGTTCAGGTCGTGCATGGGCGCCCCCAGCACCCTCCTCATGACCAGGTTGAAGGCCCAGGACTGGACCCTGTTCAGGAACGCGTCGATCCGCGGATGACGCACGGGGGCAACGAGGTCGTAGCCTTCCTCGATCGTGTCGAGCAGGAGGCCCACGTCTTCGGCCTCGATCTGAAGGTATGCGGGGCTGGTCACCACGACATCGGCGTTGACGATCTCCAGCGCTTTGGCAAGGCAGGCCGACTCTCCGAAGGCCTGCTGGAATCGGATGCGACGGATCCTGCCCGGGTCTTCGGCGACCAGCTCTTCCGCCTCCGTCCATGCCGCCCCCGCGACACCGTCGAAGACCAGGATGAACTCGTACGACTGCCCCCTTGCTTTCAGCTGCTCACCGAGCGCTTCCACCACCTCGCGCAGGCGAGAATCGGCGCGCACCACCGGCACCACCAC
>JABSRK010000657.1 GCA_013213915.1 Planctomycetota bacterium | reverse complement strand
TCGCTCACTGAAGGCCGTTCCTCACAAGCCATCGTGGAGAGCGCGAGTCCAGGATGCGAGCCCTCCCTGGAAACGCGCCGGGCCTGTTCAGGCGTCCTGCTCCTGCATGGCCTTCAAGTGAACGTCCTCACTCCTCGGCGGCGGAACGAGCCCCAAGGAGCGTCCGAGGCGCTTGCGCCCGTAGAGCGGGTTCTCCATGTAGTACATGAAGCGCTCCATGAAGCGACGGGTCCGCTGCGGGTAGGCGTAGTACCACTTCTCGTAGGAGCGGACCATGTTCTTGCGGAGCTCCTCCAACTCCAGCTGGCTGAAGTTCTCATGCTTATAAGCGGAGCGGTTCGAGGACACGTAGTTCTCACGCAGGTCGCTGACGTCGATGTTCGCCGTGTACCCGTCCCAAGACTCTGTCCCGATGAGCGGGTTGAAGACGGAGACGCGCACGAGGTCCGGCCCCGCCAGACGCAGCACCTTCTCGGTCTCTTCGATGTCCTTCTGTGTCTCGCCTGGGGAGCCCACGATCAGGTAGACCTTGGCCCAGATCCCGGCGCGGCGCGTCATCTTCGCGGCCTCGACGATCTCTTCGGGTGTGAGGTCCTTCTTCAGGACGTCGAGCATGCGCTGGCTGCCGGACTCCCAGCCGTAGTAGATGCGGCGGCAGCCCGCGCGGTGCATGTGCTTGAGGAGCGGGTAGTCGACGCAGTCCGCGCGCGTGTTCGCGATCCACTCGAACTTGAGACCGCGGCGGATGATCGCGTCGCACATCTCGTGGATGCGCTTCTTGCGCAGGGTGAGGATCTCATCGACGAAGAGGATCACGCCGGGGTCGTACCCCTTCACGATCTGCTCGAGCTCGTCGACGATCATCTCTGTGGAGCGGACGCGGAAGCCTCGGCCGGTGAGCTCCTTCTGGCAGAAGATGCATTTGAAGGGGCAGCCGCGTGTGGTGAAGATGTAGACGAGCTTCTCGGGGTTGACCTGGAAGTAGCTCTCCATCGGCAGCAGGTGGCGCGCGGGCAGCGGCAGGTCGTCGAGCTTCTTGATCAAGGGTGGCGCCTCGTTGTCGACCCACACGTGACCGTCGCGGATCCCGGCGAGCCCGGGGACCTTCTCGAGCTCGGAGTCCTGGTCGCTCTCGATCGCCTTCACGAACTGGGGGAAGGTCTCTTCGCACTCGCCCTTGATGACGTAGTCGAAGTGTCCTGAGTCGAGGAAGATGCCTTGGTCCACGGAGGCGTGGGGGCCGCCCATGACCGTGATCTTGCCCTGTTCCTTGGCGTACTTCGCCCACGCGATGGCACGTCGGATGTTCGGCGTGAGGGCCCCGAAACCGATGATGTCGTTGCGGTCAATGACCTCGCGCATGTGCGAGTCGCCGTAGAGGCGCTCGTCGCAGAGCTCCACGGGGAGGCCCTCCTGCTCCATCATCGCGCCGACGTAGGCGATCCCGAGGATCATCGACAGGGGGTCTTCCTGTACGTGGGGCTTGACGTAGGTGAGTAGGCTTTTGCGCATGCTCGTTGGCACCGATCTTCTGGGCTCTAGGACCTCTAACTCTTGAACCGGGTGACTCCTGCCAGGAGGTC
>JABSRK010000656.1 GCA_013213915.1 Planctomycetota bacterium | reverse complement strand
CAGTCATCACCCCCGACAGCCCCCTCGGGAACCTGCTTGAGAGCCTCCCAACGTTCGACGCCGAGGAAGGCGACGAGCTGCCCTCCCCTACCCACTGAGGTCCCCATGACTGAGTATCTTCCCCGCGGCCCCTATGCAGGCGTGTGGGCGGGCCTGACGGGTAACACCCCCGGTCAGCCGATACCGCCGTGGCCGTATGGCGACGACCCGCTCTTCGACGACGTGGTCTATATGTTCATGGCAGACCAGGTCGCGCCCTACGAGGACAACGGTCGCCGACTGTTCCTCGACAACACCGGCCAGCACGTCACCGACGTCGGTCCCACCTCCACCGGGGCTGTCTTCTCGGGGACGGGAAGTGACACCTACATTGCGAACCCGCTGGCGAACAACATCCGCTACGGCGATGACGGAGACCCGCTCTGGCGACTCAACAACGCCAACAACATCTGGACGTGGGAGAGCTTCGTTAAGGTCCCTGACTACACGGGCACGTCAAGCTACGGCTTCTTCTACCAGTACCACACCCCGATTGCGGACCGAACCTTCGCGATCTTCGTTCAGGACGGCGGGACGAACCTCCAGCCGGTCTACTATTGGGAGTTCGATGGACGGTCAGTCGCCACCGGGACCAGCGGCGCTCGACCGGGCGCGGCGCAGTATCACCACCTCTGCTACATCTGGGACAGCTTCGGCATGACCGTACTCATGGATGGGGTGAAGATCGGCGAGCGTGACCAGACCGGACGTGAAGGTGTCTCCCTCACAGCGACCAGGTCCCCTCGGGGCCACATGTACATGGACATCAGGGGCGTCCGTATCACCATCGGGCAGTCCCGCTACGACCGGAACGGCTTCACGCCCCCGGTAGGCTTCGGTCGCCCCCCCTCCTAACCCTCAAAGGAACCGCTATGCGTATTCTTGACACTACCTCTGCCGCTGAAACCGGCTCGGCCTTCCAGACCCTCTTTGAGCGCCGGGGCGGCTACCGTGCCCTGCAGGCTGACATCTCCGCCGCCGGCACCGTGACCGTCGAGGGCCGCAACGCGCCTGACATGGAATGGGTGACGCTCGCTACGTTCACCTCCACGGGCGCTGAGATGGTCGCCACCATGCGCGAGTTCCGCGCCTCCGTCGCCGGGAACACCGGGACGGTCAAGGTGGAGATCGACGTCTGATGAGCCTCCTCTCGACCCTCTCAAGGCCCCTTACGGGGGGCCTGATTGGCGCTCCGGGCGGCGCTGCTGGCAGTAAACTCCTCCTTGAGGACGGTATGTCCTCCCTGCTGGCTCAGGACGGCACCTCGAAGCTACTTATTTCATATGGAAAGAACTTTGCAGACTCTAAACTGTCCGATCTTGTCGCTGCGCCGACCATCGAAGCCGCGGACATCCTCTATCTGGTCAAGGGCGACCAGTCGCACAAGACCACCGTGTCCGATCTCCGTACCGCGCTCTCTGAGCAGTTTGTCGGCGTGAGCCTCAAGCGAACCGGCGGCGCTACCCCGAACCTGAACCTCACCACCGAGAGCGTCCTCGATATCTGGAACGCTGCGGAGTGGGACGAGGGCGGCTGGTGGGTCACTGAC
>JABSRK010000655.1 GCA_013213915.1 Planctomycetota bacterium | reverse complement strand
CGGCGCGGCGGCTGGGTTAGGCGCCGATGGTCAGCTCGACGGCCTCGGTCAAGGCGATCCCCGCACCGCTGCCGCCCCCAAAGGTCGGATCGATGATCACGCCCTGGGCATACACACCGGCTCCGGCGAGTGAGGGCTCGTTGGGGACGAGGACCGAGAGGGTGACCGGCGCGCCCTGCCACGTGGGGCCGGGGAGGGTCATGACCTGGACACCTGGAGCGAGGCTCAACAGCAGCTCCCCGCTCGCGAGCGGACCGGCCATCGCGAATCCCGGCAGCAGTGTGCCGCAGGGGAAGGCCGGGTCGGGAGCACCCGAGACGCCCAGCGCCGTGGCGGATCCGGGCGCCTGAGTCCCAAGGGGATTGTGCAACTCGAATTCGACCGAGCCGCCCAGGTAATACCCTCCGTCGGGCACGCTGAGGCTGCCGGTCGGATTCACTCCGCAGCCGTAGGGCTGCACGCCGTCGGGGTCCACGTAGCGAAGGTGCATGACCTTGCTGGAGAGGTACTTCACGTAGTAGAGGTCCCCGGTAATCGGGTGTCGCTGGATGTCGGCGATCTGGCCGACCCCGGTCCCGAAGGGGCGAATCGCCACGGCACCGAAGCCGGCGTCGAGCTCTACGGTCTTGAGGAACCCACCACCCCAGTCCCCGAAGAAGATGCGACCGTCGTAGATGTCGGGGTAGGAGCCTCCCGTGTACACGGTGCCGCCGATCGAACAGGCTCCGGTGAAGTCCGGCAGGGGGTTGCCCTGCTCGTCCATGTAGATCCCCGGGGGCTGGACTCCAGAGAGAACCGAATGGGGCCAGGAGCCGATCGGATCGGTCTGCGTCCCGAACATGGCGGTGTTGCAGTTGGGGAAGGCCGGCGACGAGGGATTGAATGCCTGATAAGTCGAGTTTGCCGCGAAGCCCTCCTTGCAAGGCCAGCCGAAGTTCTCGGCTCCCGTGCAGATGTTCAACTCCTCCCAGGCGTTCCAGCCGACATCACCGATGGCGATCACGTTGGGCTGGCCAAGTGAGGGGTCCGTGGCGCCGGTGCCCGGGAAGACAATCGTGCGGAACGGGTTGCGCAGGCCGAGGGCCCAGACGCGCGATGGGTTGGACGCGGGGTCGCCGTCGAAGAATGGGTTGGACGGGTATCCATCTGCGGTCTCGGGATCGATACGCAGGATCTTGCCTGCCAGGGAGCGCAGGTCCTGGGAACGAAACGCCCCAGAGTCCTGATTGATCGGTGTGGGCCCCTTGAGTCCCGTCTTCGGGTGTGTCCAGTTGTCGAACCCGGGAGGATCCAGGCCCCCGGGATCGACCCCCGCGATGCCCGCGCCATCGCCCGCGGAGACGAACAGGGAGCCGTCCTCGGCGAATTGAAGAGCCCCGTTGCCGTGGCTCCAGCTAACGCTGGCGATGCAATCGGGGACCGAGCCGTCGGGCAGTTGATTGCCGAGAAGGACCTGCCTTGAGGGTAGGTCTGCGACGACATCCGTGCCGCTGGTCACGGCCTTGTAGCGCGTGACTCGCCCGAAGGAGTACTTGTCATCCTGGTCGAAGCCCATGTCCACCCCAGGCACGGGCGAGACCGTATAGCTCAGAT
>JABSRK010000654.1 GCA_013213915.1 Planctomycetota bacterium | reverse complement strand
CAAAAGCCCGACAACGCTGCGAAGGCCTTCAACGTACGGACGTTGCGCCCGTTCAATCTCGGCACCGGCGCGAAATCGCGACTCGACACACCATTCTAATTCTATAGAATTAGGTCATGTCGCGACCCAGAAGCACACAACCTACCGATGGCGAGCTCGAGATTCTCCGTGTCCTGTGGGACTCAGGTCCTGCGGAACTGGGCTTCCTCCACGGCGAGATCTGCGACATCAGGCCGGTCGCAAAGACCACCGTGGCGACCATGCTCAAGGTGATGCTGGAGAAGCAGTTGGTTCGGCGGTCGCGCGGTGACCGTGGGTTCCTCTGGAGCGCGAGGGTGACCCGTCGGGTCGCAACGCGAGGCCTCGTCGGACGCCTGCTGGAAGGCGCGTTCGACGGCTCCGCTCGGGGCCTGGTGTCCCACCTCCTCGAGGATGGCCGCCTCTCCGCTGAGGACCGCGCTGATGTTCGACGCCTGCTCGACAATTCCCGGGGGAAGCGGTGATGCGCGACGCCACCTGGATGGCCGGCGGGTGGACGATCCTCCACTTGCTGTGGATCGGCTGCGTCCTCGGCGCGTTAGCCCTCGTCGTCGCACGGACGCTGCGTGCAGAGCGCCCGATGGTCCGCTACGGCGCGGCCCTTCTCCTGCTGCTCGCGTGGTCGGCCGCTCCCATCGTCATCTTCGGCCTCGTCTACGAGCCTGCAGGAACCCACTCAGGCAGCGCACTCACGGTGGCGGACCGGATGGCCAGTCACTCGCCTGAAGATCACGGTGCCACCACCGCTCAGCAGCTGGGTCGGTCAAGCAACTCCGCCTGGGACATGGAAGCATTGGCCGCGATCACCCCGTGGATCTGGTTGAGTGGAGCAACGCTGACGTTCGCGTGGCTCATCTTCGGGCTGACCGGCGTCGGACGCTTGCGCAGACGCGCCGAGCCCATCGACGACCCCGTGTTGCTCGCCATCCTCGACCGCGGACGGCAGGCTCTTCGCATCTCCCGCAGGGTCGCGATGGCGACTTGTGCGACCCTGAAGTCCCCCGTGCTCGCGGGGATCTTCAAGCCGATCATCCTCCTCCCTCCAGGACTCGCCCTCGGCCTGAGCCCCGCGCAGGTGGAGATGGTGATCCTCCATGAACTCGCCCACATCCGTCGCTGGGACAACTTCGTCAATCTCGTACAGCGGATCGTGGAGTGCGCCCTGTTCTTCCATCCCTTCACCTGGTGGTTGTCACGCCACCTCCGACGGGAGCGGGAACACTGTTGCGACGCGCTCGTCGTATCCCAGACCGGCCGACCACGCACCTACGCCCGGACCCTCTTGCAGCTCACATCACCACAGAGCCTCTCCCCCGCCCTGGTCCCCATGGCCGAAGGGGACGTGGTCGAGCGGGTGCGCAGGATCCTCTCCAACAGGAAGCCCAGACCCATGATTTCGATTCGCCTCTTCGTCGTCCTCGGAGTCGCCACCTGCCTGCTGACCATCCTGGTACCGGCCATCAGTCAGACCCGGACAAGCACCGAGCACCCATCTCGCAGCGCGATCAACAGCAGCAAGTCAGGGACCTCCGGCCACATGGGGCTCGACATGCTG
>JABSRK010000653.1 GCA_013213915.1 Planctomycetota bacterium | reverse complement strand
ATCACCGAGACGTGGCGAAGTCCATCGCATGAGCTGGAATCGGTCTTCGTCTTCCTCTGAGTGCCGGAGGACATAGACGACGACCTCCTGATCGGACTCCTTCGCAGCTTGGTCGCGTGGTCTTCGCCCGCGGGTCATGAATTTGAGGTGGTCGGCGCCCTCGGTTTCGCGTAGGGACTCTCCGTAGAAGATCCATGGGTGCGCCAGCGGATCGACTTCGGGCGGCTTCTGGATGAGAACCGTGCCCTCGAGGTCGCGTGACACTCGGTCCAAGAGAGCAGCCGCTTTTCGAATGTTCCGAGTCGAGTTCAACGCCCGTTCGCTGGCACGGTTCAGATCGATGTAGTGGTTGAGCGCAACGCCGATCACAAGGGATGTGAGAAGCAGTACCGCCAGCACTTCGAGCAGCGTGAACCCGTATGTCCGCATGGGCCGGGTCCGCCTCATCGGCCCGGGGCGGCCAAGCCGCCCGGCAGGCCGGAAGTCGGGGGAGCCATGCCCACCGCCAGGGTGACGCGCTCGATGAAACGGTCGTCGACGCCGTCAAACCACTCCACGCGGACGCGGATCTCTCGCACCGGGCTCACTCGGTCGGGTTGTCCCCCGCCGAAGAACTGGATGCCTTCGGGAGAGATTTCTTCGATGGCGGTGGTCAATTCGAGGGATGGAGTCCAGGGTGCTACCTCGGTCACGATGAGGAAGTCGTCGACTTCCCTCTCGCTGAGCCCGTCCTCGGGAACCCCGGAGCTTTGGAGACCGAGTTCGATCTGGGTCATCTCCGCGTCCGCCAGAGCGGCGGCCTCCATGCGGCGCCGGTTGTCACCCTCGGAGATGATGCCAACGGTCGCCGAACGTGACAGGGCAGTGAAGACCAGCCCGACGAATGCGACGGCGGCCAGAACCTCGAGAAGGGTAAATCCGCGGCTAGTTCTCATCGAGGACCCGGACCCCTTCCGCGAGCGGCATGACGTGGAGCACCAGCTTTCGTCCGCTTTCGTCGTCCAGGTGGACGGTGGTCGGGATGGTGGTGCCGTTCCAGTCGAACTCGATGGGTACGTCTCCGCGCTCCAACCAGTCGCCGCCGGTCTTTACGCCGGCGATCAGTAATTCCTCTTCGATCCATACGAAGCGTCCCGACATCCCCGGCATGGGCCGCCAGTCCAGGGCAGGCCCGCTCGGCGGTGAAAGAGGCAGCGGACCGCGCCCATGCAGGTCGAGCGGAGTTTCGGGTGCGGTTTCTTCTTCTTCGGGATCGGTTGCCCACCATTCGACCCGGTATCCCGAGCTCTCCAGGTCCAGCAAGACCCGGTGCGGAACGCCGGTCAGGATGGAGCGCTGTCGAGCCAGTTCGAGCTGCGAGGCCAGCTCATCTGCTCGGTGCTCGAGCAACCGGCCCGTGATCGAGCCGACCTGAGGCGCGAAGAGTGCTGCGATTCCCGCGAAGATCAGCAGCACCGCCATCATTTCGATGAGCGTGAAGGCTGCTTGGCTGAGACTTGCGCGCTGCACCGTGTTCCTCGTGGGACGAAGCTCAGTTGGTCTCGGATTCAGTCCAGTTGTCGATATCGCCGTCCGTTCCCTCACCACCCGGCACC
>JABSRK010000652.1 GCA_013213915.1 Planctomycetota bacterium | reverse complement strand
CCCTAGCGGTGCTCGACGGTCGAGGTGGTGGGTGTGTTTGCTGGTTGCTGGCGCGATGTGCACGGCACCGGTGGCCCTCGCAGCGAGTCGCTCGGCGACCGACGTCCAACTAAGCCCCAGTGGTAAATCTGGTGGCGCCGAGCTGGTCGTGAGCTTCAACAAGGTACCGACCTACTCAGCTCGCCTCGCGAAGGGCGGTAAACGGCTGATCATCGATGTGCCTGACTCGGACATCGAAGGCGCTCCGCCAGCGATCGTGAACGGCGTGGGCGTTGTGGGCGGCGTGCTCACCCAGGCCTTCCAGTCCGGCAAGAGTCAAGTCACTCGCGTGCTCGTCACTCTCAAGGAGGAAGCGAAGTACTCGGTACGGATTCAGGGGAAGACACTCGTCATCACCTTTGAGCCTGGCAAATCTGGGGTCGTCGATTCTGGCAGCCTGACACGCAAGACCCGGCCCGTCGTTGGGGCTACCGGCGTCAAAGACGTTCGCTTCCGTCACGACCCGCGGGTCGACCGAGTGCTCATCGAGCTCTCCAGTGGCACAGAGTATCGTCTGCTCCGGGAGCGCTCAGGCCGAAGTCGACTACTCATCGAGACCGGCGCGCTACCGGCGTCGTTGGAGCGAACCTTGGATGTGTCGGCATTCGACGGTTCTGTCCGAGGGATTTCGAGCTACCGGACCAGAATTCGCGGAAAGTCCGTGACGATGATCGAGGTGGATCGCGAAGAGGGGCTTCGCAGTACTCTCGAGAAAACCGGATCCACTCTGGCGTGGTCGTTCTATCGTCCCGGCGCCGTACATTCGTCAGTGAGCGGAATTGCGAGCGACGGCGGCATCGCTCGCAAGACTCGAACCATCCACGTGGAGAGCGACTATATGAACGTTCCCAAGGTGGTGACCCGTGTGGATGAATCCCTGTTGGGTCTGACGGAGACCGTCACAGAAGGCGACCACGCATCGGCGTTCACGCCAGCACTCGCCGGTCAGCCCCGGCCGCGCTTCCAGGGTCGAAGAATCGATCTCGACCTGAAAGATGCCGACATTCACAACGTGTTGCGTCTGTTGGCAGACGTTGGTCGCATCAATATCGTCACGGCGGATAACGTAAAGGGCAGCGTTACTATCCGAATGAAGAATGTTCCCTGGGGCCAGGCTCTAGAGACCGTCCTGCAGGCAAAGAAGCTGGGCATGGTGCAAAAGGGCTCCATCGTCCGCGTCGCCCCGCAGATCGAGCTCGACAAGGAGCGAACTTTATCTATCGCTCGGGCCAAACAGCAACTCGCTCTAGCTCCTCTCGAGACTCGAATCATCCCGGTGAGCTATGCGGACGCGGGCACCATCCAGGCTCAGGCAGCCGACCTGCTCTCCGAGCGCGGAACCATCGCGGTCGACGCACGTACGAACGTGATGATTGTTCGGGACATTGTCGGGAACCTGGGCCAAATCGAAGAGCTCACCCGTTCGTTGGACACGCAGACGCCCCAGGTGCTGATCGAAGCGCGAATCGTGGAAGCGACCAGCCGCTACCTTCGTGAGTCCGGCATCCAGTGGGGTGGCGATGTAAACTTTTCGCCAGCGACGGGCAACCCCACGGGTTTGGCATTCCCC
>JABSRK010000651.1 GCA_013213915.1 Planctomycetota bacterium | reverse complement strand
AACCAGTTGCAGCTCTTGATGTTCTCGGCCGCCGCCTTCATTTTTCTGATCAAGACGGGACTCTATCCCCCCGAACTCCGTAGCGTGAACCTCGATGTCGATTGGGTCTACCGCCGAGCTCTGCCCCGAGTGCTGCAGCGGGCGGAGCAGATTTCCGGCCGAGTGGTTGCGGCGTTCCGGTCTACGGTGCAGAAGGGACTGTCGTCCTCCGTCGGATTCATCAAGACCCATCACGCACCAAACGGCGTATTGGGAGAACCCTGGCCGATCGGAACCGCATCGCTCTGGGCTGCCGTCCTTCTGGTCGCCTATCTCCTGCTCGCCTACCTGTGAACTCGCACGATGCCCGGGCAGTCTGGGGCCCGGGCGCCGGCACGCCGGGCCGTTGATCGAAGGCCTCTCGAGCGCGCTTGCGGTGGCCCTCAAGCATGCTACCGATCTCGCCGGTTCCATGCCGTTGCAGGCGGCCATGTCGGAATTCCCGGAGACGGGTGCGTACGATGGCCATCTCCGACGTCTCGAAGGGCATTCCGACGTCCGCGTATCGGCGAGCAGGCCCCTCTGAGGGTGATTTCTCTGGAGCCCAGAACGGCGACGAGCTGGACCGGACGAAGACGAGGAGACAAAGATGTCGAATGGAGGAAACGGGAGCGGGTCTGCGCGCAGTGACGCAGAATCCTTTGAACTCAAGATCGGATTGGCCGAGATGCTCAAGGGTGGCGTCATCATGGACGTAACCGACGCAGAGCAGGCCAAGATCGCCGAAGACGCAGGTGCCTGTGCGGTCATGGCGCTTGAGCGTGTGCCCGCGGATATCCGGCGTGACGGCGGCGTCGCTCGTATGAGTGCCGTAGACATGATCGAGAGCATCCAGCGTGCGGTCTCCATTCCGGTCATGGCCAAGGTGCGAATCGGACACATCATGGAGGCGCGTGTGCTCGAAGCCATGGGAGTCGACTTCATCGACGAGAGCGAAGTACTTACTCCCGCCGACGAGCAATACCATGTCGAGAAGCACGCCTTCAAGTCGCCCTTCGTGTGCGGCGCAAGAAACCTGGGCGAGGCTCTGCGTCGAGTCGGCGAGGGTGCGGCCCTGCTCCGGACCAAGGGTGAAGCCGGGAGTGGCAACATCGTAGAAGCGGTACGTCATCTCAGATCCATCTTCGGGGAGATTCGGGCCCTAGAGGCACGCTGCCCAGACGAGCTGATGACCTGCGCCAAGGATTTGCAGGCTCCCCATGATCTGGTTCAGTTCGTTCACGAGCACGGACGCTTGCCGGTCCCGAACTTTGCGGCCGGAGGCATAGCGACCCCCCCCGATGCGGCCCTCTGCCGCATGCTGGGTGCCGAGGCTGTCTTCGTGGGATCGGGGATCTTCAAGAGCGACGATCCGGCCGCCAGGGCTCGGGCCATCGTGCGGGCCAACACGCACTGGGAGGATCCAGCCGAGGTGATGGCCGCCTGCCGGGGATTGGCGGGTGCCATGGAGGGCATCGAGATGTCCACCCTCGATGAGAGCGAGCGCCTGGCCAACCGCGGCTGGTAAGCGAAAAGCTGTGGGGGTTCGGAGTGCGGGGCAAGACACATCGGGGCGGCGTCCTGGCCATACA
>JABSRK010000650.1 GCA_013213915.1 Planctomycetota bacterium | reverse complement strand
CGGCCTGACGGGCACCGGCACCGGCGTGGGGGCCGACTCCGACTCCGGCACCGGCTCCGGCGCAGGCGTCAGCATGACCGACTCGACCGAGGGCACGGGGACCGGGACCGGCATCTCCGTCTTCGACACCGACCACGGCGGCGACGAGGACGCGGGCGGCGAGACGCGCGTGGGCGATGCCGTCGAGGTCTGCTCCGGCGGCGACGATCCCCTCGACGCCGAGCCGAATGGCCGGGGTGCGGGCCCCCCAGCCGCGCGTTGAGCCGCCCGCCCGCCTGCAGGACAGTTCCGAGAAGGCTCACGCAAGGGGGGCTGCAGAGGCCCGCTCTCCCGCAGCTCGTCGTAGCGCGGATACGGATCATCGACCGTACCGGCCCCCGTCGCACGGTTGCGCGCACGATCCGCCGGGTTCGCGCCAATCTCGACGATGTTCGAGTCCGCCATGTCGCGTTTCTCCTGTCGAGCTCGAGGGTCCATCCTACACGGTGGCGGCCCGTGCGGGCGATCGCTATCGCCGCTCACTACTCGAGAACGGCGCGGCCTTCGATCTCGCCCTTCTCGAGCGCGGGGTCGGGTAGGGTGACGGACTCGATACGCGGCGGGCCCGATCGCTCGGGCAAGATTGCAATGCGGTCGGGTGTCGGCATGCTACGCGGACCCTGCCCGCGCAGTGGAAGAGGACGCATGCGATGAGCGCCACGCCCGCCACCCCATTCGCCGAGATCGCACGCCACGTCGGGGTCGATCAGGTCCCCTGGGTCCCGAATCCTCGCTTCCCGGGCGCCGAGCTGCGGCTCCTCCAGGCGGACACCCGGCAGGGCATCACCGTCATGGCGGGACGGCTCGCCGGAGACATGGAGGTCGGCACGCATCGTCATACGGGTGCCGTTCACATGTTCACGCTGGCGGGAGCCTGGAAGTATCACGAGCACGAGTTCGTCAACCGGGCGGGCTCGTACCTGTACGAGCCGCCGGGTTCCGTTCACACCCTGTACGTGCTGCCGAACGATGAGCGGACCGAGACCTTGTCGGTGGTCTACGGCAAGACCGAGTATCTCGACGCCGATGGGGTCGTCACCCACGTGAGCAGTGCAGAGACGAATCTCCAAGCCTACTACGAGGCCTGTGAGCTAGCAGGGGTGCCGAGACCAGGCGGCATCCTGCTCCATACCTAGCCTGATTACCGGGTGGACCGTCGTCCGATCGTTCCGTAGAGGACGCCGGCGATTACGATTACGCCGCCGATCATCGTGGCGAGCGCCGGCGCTTCCGAGAATGCGAGCCACGCCCAGCGGGTGGCGGCGATCGTTTCGACGGGAGTGAAGAGCGCGACCTCGGCGGCCGGTGCGTAGCGGGGCGCGTTGGTGTGCAGCAGCCGGCCGAGCGGGTTGAACACCAGCCCCATACCGAGGCAGCCAAGATAGCCACGAGCATCGAGGTCGAACGGGGAGGCGAACCACGCGCTCACCGCGATGACGAGCAGCGCGCTCAGCGACAGGCCGACGAGTCGGCTCATCTGCGGGTGCTGACGCCAGATGTTGAGGTTGATGGCGAACGCAGCGACCGCAAGCACGGCGAGCAGGTCCCCGTCGAGATTCGGCTCGCCCATCGA
>JABSRK010000065.1 GCA_013213915.1 Planctomycetota bacterium | reverse complement strand
AGCGCGCGCGCGGTCCACCAAAGCAGCGCCGGGTTGGTCTTCAATTCACCCGCGTGCGCGGCCAGCAGCGACGAAGCCAGGTGCGGCTGTGGGCGGGGCGGACGCAGCTTCGTCCGCGCCTTGTCCAGAGCGTCGATGACCTCCCAGCGCGTCTCCACCGATGGTCTCCTGGCGTTGTCCTCAACCGTCGGCTCGGTGTCGAACTTGAGGGGACGTCCACCCATGTAGGGAAACGCTGCATTCGGCTCGACGGCGACGTTCTCCGCGTTCCCGTACGTCGGCCGCGTCAGGTGGGCGTTGAGCCGCTGGGTGAGCGACGTTACGCGATCCGGCTCTGCCGTCGCCAGGTCTGCCTCCTCGTCGCGATCGGTGCGCCATGCGTACAGGCGCGGCCCCGACGTCCCACCCGTGATGAGCTTGCGATCGCGGTCCATGACGAAACGCTCATGGGCATAACCGAACTGGTAATACGGGTAGAGGGTCTCGCCAAACGCGTACCACTCTGCCGGCGCCGGGGCCAGGAGGCTGCGGCCGTCGCGCTGTGTGTCGTCAACGATGCCGCACACATCCAGGACAGTGGGGTGCACATCGACGAGCCGGGCCGGCGGCCCATCTCCGCTCAGGGCGGGTGCATCCAGACCGTCGGGCAGTTTCAGGAGAAACGGGACGCGCGTGGTGCTCTGGTGCAGCGTGTAGCCGTGGGTCGTCTCCTGATGATCACCGAGCCCTTCCCCGTGATCGCCCACGATGAGGACCAGGGTGTCCCTCCCCCCGTTCGGCAAGCCCGCGAGGAGTCGTCCGACCTGTTCATCGAGGTGCATGGTCTCGGACCGGTAGCGATCGTGCGCGTTACGCGCCTTCGGAAGCCCATCGTGAGGACCGTGCCAGATGTAGGGACCGTGCGCATCGAAGTAGTGCACGAACAGGAACCACGGCCGTTCGCCCGCGCTGGCGAGCCACTCCATGGCCCGTTCCGTCGTTTCCACGGCCGGGCGCTCGCGGAAGCGGAGGCGATCCGTGGGGTCATCGCTGCGGTCGGTGTCGAGGTACGTCCCGAATCCGGCATCGAGTCCGTAGCGACTCTCGATGGGCTGCCCGGACACGATCGCACCCGTCTCGTACTGGTGACGCAGGTCCTCGGCGAGCAATGACCAGGCACGCTCGCCAGGGACGCGAAACGAGTCGTTTTCCCGCACACCGTGCCGGTCGGGATCGAGTCCACTCATCAGCGTCACGTGGGCGGGGAGGGTGAGCGGCGATGGCGTGATCGCCTCCTTGGGGCCGACGCAGTCGTCGGCGAACGCGTCGCAATGCGGCGTCGGGCTCTCGCCGTTCTCGAGGTGAGCCCCCAGAAACCCCATGTGATCGGCCCGGAACGTGTCCAGCGAGACGATCAGCACGTTGGGCCGCGCAGCCGGCGTCCCCCAACCAAGTGGCGCTCTCCAGTCAAGACACCAGAACACACCGACCGCGAGCAACCCGACAACCGCCAGGCCGATCAGCACGTTGCAACGGACCCGGCACATGCAAGCGGCTACAGGTCCCCGAGGCTGTCCACCCAGGACTCTTGGAGAACGAAGCGACTCATGCGAGCGACCCCTGAGCAGCCGCAGTCGCCAGGGGTCGATGCACGAGAGAAGTCACGGACGGGAGGCGCGCGACGACTCACCTGATTCGGTCGGGATGACCTGCCGGTAGCCCGAGCCTCTGGACCAGGTACGTCGGGATGCCGGAGTACGAGATGTCGGTGAATTCAGCCTCGATCATCATGTTGAGGACGTGCACGACGTAGACATGGGGCGTCCGCGCATACGCGTTGATCTTGGCCTTGCTCTCGACGTTGGCCTTGCGCACCTCCAGGAGGTATTCCATGACGTCGTCGAATGTCTCTTTCGGATCGAGGTCGAAGGTGACGGTCCCGTCTTTGTTTTTGAGGAGTCTCTTCGAGCGCCCGAACGGCGTGTTGCTCCCGTTCTTGAGGAAGACGACCTCGCGGGCCATCGGATCCTCGATGTAGTCCGGGCTCTTCGAATCCCAGTACTTTTTTTCAATCTTGAGGATGATCTCGGCGTCCTCAAATTCGACAACGGCCGGCGCGTTGGAGAGGCCCTTGTCGGTCGGGAGGTACGAGACCAGCTTGCCCTCGAGAGTTTTGAACTTCAGCGTGCACATGAAGAAAATCAGGATGAGGAACGTCACGTCGATCATCGGCGTGAGCTCGAGCTTGACCTCTTCCTTGATCCTGTCTTGCGTTGACTTTCGCCTGGCCATGGTCTCCTACTTCCCTTCCGGATCTCTTTCCTTGACCGCGATCTCGAGTTTGTAGATCAACGGGCTCTCCTGGAGCTCCTTGGCCTGCGGCTGGCCTGGGACGAACGTGCAGTACTGCATGACGGCCTGCACCCATCCGAAGATCTGCCCCTGATCGCAACGGACCAGCAACGGCTTGTACGAGGGATAGATGGGGGCTCCATTGGCCCACGTGGGAGCATTCGGGCCGGTCCCCCCGACCCTGTCCACGGTCGTGTCAGGGAATTGTCGCGGGTCAGCGCGCTCTCTCAGCCAGCTCCGCATCTGATCCAGGTCTTTCACCTGGTCGCCCCCGATCATGATGGGGGGTAGGTCCCGGTTCAGCCGTCCGTCCTTCAACTCCTGAGCGAGCTCGGGCAAATCAAAATTGACGATGTTGATGATGATCCGATCCGCGTCCTTGCCCTCGTCCACCTCGGCCGCCGCGGCCTTCGGCAGCACGAGATACTCGAGGTCCTTCTGCGTCATGTCCGTGATCACCATGAAGAAGATGATCAGGTTGAACACGACGTCGATCATCGGCGTCAAATTGATCTCTAACTCGTACTCGCCAGCGGTATTCCGCTTCCGGTCTTTCTTCCTGGCCATCGGGCGCTCCTATCCCCTACAGATTTGGATTTTGCGGACGGAAGCGGTCGAGCAGGTCCTCAGCAATGGCCGTAAGCTCGAGCACGATCCTCACCACCCGGTTCCGGAAGAAGAAGAAACCAACCATGACCGGAACGGCGACGATCAGCCCCAGCATGGTTGTGACGAGGGCCTCCTTGATGCCCTTGGCGAGCATGGCGGGGTTCGGGTTGGGTTGGGTCTCGATGACCTGGAACGCATTCAGCATCCCGGACACCGTCCCGAGCAGGCCGAGCAGCGGGGCGATGTTGCCGATCAGCGACAGCCAGGAGATCTTGGCGTGCAGCTTGATGGCCTCTTCCTCACCAACGTCACTGGCCGCCTGCTCCATCGATTCGAACCCGTGGTTCACCTTCGGGAGAGCCGCCACCATCACATTCGTGAGGTAGTTGGGGTTCTGCTCGCAGAACTCATAGGCGCCCTGGACGTCGTTGTTTTCCAGGTGAGACTGGATTGTGTCGATCACGTCAGGCGGCGCGAGCTTGTCGCGCGAGACACTGATCGCATGCTCGATGATGAGCGCGAGCCCAACGACCGACAGGCCGATGACAACGTAGCCGATGGCGCCGCCGGCCCTGAAAATCAGCTTCAGGAGCGACTCACCTGATTCGGGGGCGGTGGCCTGGGCGACAACTGGCAAGGCGAGGAGGCCGAAGACGAGCATCACCCTCCAGATCCGGGTCGACGTATCACGCATGGTCACTTTCCTGTTTCTCCCATTCGGGTTACCCACCCACCTGGGGCGGGATTCCATCTTTTTCTCAAGCACAACCGCGTGTGTGTGTCTAGCTGCGGAGCGCGTCTGGTATTTTTCCCGGCCCGAGTCTACTTCAGTTTCTGCTGCAGACTGCGAGCAGCCTTCGCATCCTCGGTGCCGGGGTGGTTTCTGATCAGGTCGTCGATGTAGAGCTGCGCCAACTCGGCGGCGCCCCTTTCACCCTTGGTTTTAAGGTCGAGATGGGCCTCCGCAAGGAGGCGTAGCACCCGTGGGCGCTCCTTCTCAGCGCCGAAGCCGAGCGCCGCAACTTCTGAGAGCTGGACGCGCGCCAAGTCGCTCTTCCCCTGAGCGAGGCTCACCTCGCCCTGGCCCATGAGGCCAATGGCCCGAGCCAGCAGATCGTCGCGGCTGCCCGCCATCCGCGAAAAGACCGACGTGGCGGCGCTGTACTTCTTGTCCTTGACGAGCGAACTGCCCTTGTCGCGCAGCGCTCGCAGCCCGATGAGGTGCAGACGGGCTTTCTCGTTCGGGTCCTTGGCACGGCCCGCCAGTGATTGCGCCTCGCTGATGACACTGTCGTACTCGCGACCGGCCTGGGCGTGCTTGCCCTGTGCATCGAGGTTGCGACCGAGCAATTGCTTGGCCACCAGCCCATGCTGCCGGTGGAGACGCTTGGTGTTGACCTCGCGCACGAAGGACGACAGGACGCCCTCCGCCTTTTTGTACTGCCTGGCCGCGGTCCACGCCGCCGCGATTCCGAGACGTGCGCGGGGGAGGAAACGACTGTCGGGCTTGGCGGCCAGGACCGCTTCGTACGCTCTCACCGCTTCATCAGCCTTGCCGAGCCGTGCCTGGATCTCCCCCAGATAGAAGTTGGCGTACTCCTTCACCCAGGGCGTGTTGTTGCGCGCTGCGAGTTGCAACGGCGCCAGCGCCCCTTTCAGGTCACCGGCGAGCGCCTTCGACTTGCCCTCCCGCAGCGCGCGAGGGGTGTCTGCGCGGGTCACGTCCACCACCTCGTCGGCGGGAATCTTCATCGCGCGGGCGCTTCCCTTGATCCGATAGGTGATCTCCTTGTAGGTCTCGCCGACCACTTTCACGTTGGCGAGAGAACCGCCGCTAGCGCGGTCGATGCGGTCGGTGGATGTCTCGGCGACCGGCGGCTTCGCCTGCGCGAGCATGGGCGTTGCCAAAGCGATGAGAATCAAGATAGAAAGCGTCAGTTGGCGCATCTCGTTGCCTCTGCACAAGTAGCGAACGATACCTTTACCTGCCCCGCTCGGTCAAGCAGCCTAGAAGAGCTTGGCCTTCAGCCATTCGAAGTAGTCGTTCCAAACTTTGTTTCCGTCCGAATTCGTCGCCTGGAGCGTCTCGAGCTTATCCCGGAGCTTCATCAGCGAGCGCCCCGCGGCACGGTCCATCTCGTAGGCGGAGTAGTAGATGTAGAACTTGGCTTCCCACCAAGCATCGCCGCCGGACTCGCCCACCGCCTTCAGCGACCTCTCGATCTTCTTCCAGAGCTGTACCGCTTTGTCGTGTTGCCCCAGGCAAGGAGCATACTTCACAAGACCAGCCCGCTTCGCCACGTACCCGCCGAATGCCTGCGCCGCGAGCCGGATGGTGTGAGGGTTGTTCCTGTAGGCGCCGGACGCCATCAGAACTTCGGCCAGCTGGTTAGCTTCGTTCCAGAGACGACTCGCGTCGTCGACCTTGCCAGCGGCTTCGGCCCGCTTGGCCAGCGCCACGTCGGCGTGGAACAGCTTGTTCTTCCACACCATGATCTTCTTCTGGTCGGCGCTGGCTGTACCTTCGAAACGCGACAACGCCTTGCGGTGGATGTCGTAGATGGCATCCCAGTCGCCGGTCCGGCCCCACATGAAGCAAACCAGTTCCCAGTAGCTCATTTTCTTCTGACCGGAACCCGCGAGCAGCCACTCACGATAATAGCCGTACGGGCGGCGCACACCGGCGAGCGCAGCCTCGAAGCCGGGCTTCGAAGCGACCTCCTCCCACGCACCGCCCTTGAATGGTGTCGCCTTGCCAACGACCTTGTCGAACGCCGCCTCGGCCGCCACCCGCAGATGCTTACCCACAGTGAAGGCTGCGTACGCCGTCTTCGGATCCGTCGCATCGATCCCGCGGAGGATCTGATAATCCCGCTCCGCACCAGCAACATCCCCGAGCGAGATGCGCGCCTTGATGCGATCCGAGACAACGGACACGCACAGGCCGGTCTGAGATGCGTACTCCTGCTCGAAGCCCTCGAGATACGGGAGTGTCTCGGTCCACAGCCGCTTGGCGGTTTCAGCATCGGGCGCATTGCCCATCAGCAAGCGATTTGCGAGCGCAATCGAGTAGCGCGCCTCGGCGCGAGCCGCCTCTCGGCTGGTCATGTACCGCGGGTCGGTAAGCTTGTTCTCCGGGTCCTTCGCGTACGCGAGGTACTGTTTGAACGCCTGTTTCGCCGCGGTGAGACGCGTCTTGGCCTTCCCTGCCTGCGCGTTATCGATCAAGAGTTGGGCGACGGTCAGGCCAGTGCGAGCGCCCTTGATCATCGCCTGTTCCTTCTTCGGCCCGCCGGCCCTCACGGCCTCTTCGTACGTGCGCGCCGCCTGGTCGTACTTGCTGATCGCACCGGCCGCGTTCTTCGAGCGGCGGAGCTTCTTGCCCTCATCCTCGATCGAGCGGGCCTTGCGATACAACAAGACACCCTTCGACACGGTCCCTACAGGATTGGCGATCATCCAATCGTTCGCGTCCGCGAGCACGCGCGCGACCTCCTTCGACTGCGTCTCCTGGGCGAGATCGTTGAGCGTTGAACGCCAGAAATTCGCCAGGTTCTCGTTGAGGTCGTCCTTATCCACGTCCTTGCAGCGCTTCGTGCCCTCTCCGAAGCAGTACGCGGCCTCAAGACGCCGACCCATGAAGTAGTAGGCTCGACCCATGTAGTACCAGGCGTCAGCCTCGAAGTACTTCCGCTGGGCCTCGTCCTCGATCTGCGGCAGCACCTGCAGCAAGATCTGGAAGTACTTGATGGCGTCCTGACGCTTCTCCTTGCCCTGGGAGTAGGCGCCCTTGGCCGCGGATCGAATGATCTCGGGCTTGAACTGGGTCTTGTCCGGCGTCGCCGCGATGATCTCTGCGACGAGGCGGTTCGCGAGCACCCCCGAAGCGTCCCCTCCCGCGGTATCGACGACGTCGGTCGCGATGCCGAGCGCGCCCGACATGTCGCCCGTGGCGAGCCGAGCCTCGGCGAGTCCGACGCGGGCGGCGCGCCCCAGCTTCTTGAAGGAGAGGGACATCTTGCTGAATCTCGCCTCCATCTCCGAGCCGTAACGAATGGTCTGCTCGAAGCGCTTCTGGTCGTTCAGGAATTCCAGCAGGCGGAAGTATGCGACCTCGACAAGGCCCTGGATAGCCGGCGCCAGACGGTAGTTCGGCTCCTCCGGAACGTCCCAGACGATGATATCGAGGACGGAACTGAAGTTGCCGATGGCCTCGTCAGGATTGTCCCGCGCAGCGTGCACGCGGCCCAATTGGATGTACCCGTAGAGCGCGCCCAACATCGCCTCAGGATCATCTGTTTCGTTCTCGAGGATGAACTCCTCGAGCATCTCGGCCGCGTCGCTCAACGCGATCTCGCGCTTGGCGCTGTTCGGCTTGCCGGTCAGCGCCTTGTTGTATTTCAGGAGACAGAGCCCGTACCACGCCTTGTTCTTCACGCGCCACTTCTGGCGGTCGTCCTCAGGGTCCGGCTCCCCCATGGCAACCCTGACCTTGTTGAGTTCCATCTCCGCCCGGCCGTAATCCTGCTCCGCTGCGCGGGTGATGGACTCGGCCTTGACCGCATCCACCCTGCCTTGCGTCACGGCGTTCATCGCCAACTCGCCACGCTCCTGAAGGAGGTCCGCGAGGGAGAAGATCGCTTCGTAGTACGGAAGAGTGTTCTTCTCCGGCCAGTCCTTGACGGCCCCCTGCATGAGCGTGCGGGATGCGTCAAACAGAGCCAGCGCGGTCTCCAGATCGGGGGCACCGCGGGCCTGGAGTTGCTTCATTTCGGCCAGGCCGAGTCGGCCCTGCTGCTTCTCGACGCCGGTCCGGCCCGGACCGGAAAGCAGGTCGTTGAAGATCTGCTCTGCCATGTCGTCGAAGTCAAACTCGCGGGTCAGGCCACGAGCCCACTCGTAGTCCCCGAACTGGGCGGGGGCGACGGTGCAGATCAGGAACAGGCCGACGATGAGCCGGGTAAGCCGCTTACAGTCCATCTTCATTGCCTCGATGCAGCGCACGCGGTCCGTGGGTGGAATTCCGCGTTGCGGAGCCGTGGGGCAGCAGGGAAACCCGGACGGCGGAACCCGATTATCCGATCAAAAGGGAAACGGTTCCAGGGGTTCTAGGGTTCAACCTCGCCAACGATGTGTCCGCCGGACCATCCCGGCGGCTCTCAAGCCCCCACAAAAGGCCTTCGCGGCCCCCCGAAGAGGCGGATACTGGGTGTGAAAGCACGATCCGTGGCCGGTCAGGACCCGGTCGGCTCGTGCTCCTCCATGATGACGATCTTGGCCCTCAGAAGGACCAGAAGATCCCGCAAGTTCGTGTACTTGCCCTTCCGGCTGAAGAAGAAGCTGATGATCGGGATGTCCTTCAGGATCGGAACGCCCGAATCGACATCCTGCTCTTCGTAGAACTTCATGCCCCCCAGGAGCAGGGTGCCGCCGTCAGGCATGACCACGGTGGTCTTCAGACTCTGCTTCTTCAACTCCGGAATCTCGATGGTGACGGTGGAGCCCGTGCCCAGGCTGGTGGTGAAGGAGCGAATCGGTCGCTTGAGGACCGCGACGGTCGGCCGCAACTCCAGGGTGATGAACCGGCGGTCGTTGCTGACGATCGGGCGGACGTCGAGCACCACGCCCTCCTTGACGATGTCCACAACCGGATCGGCCACCACCGACGCCTGAGCGATCTCGACGTCGAAGTCCTTCACGTACGCGATGTGGTTCGTGACCTGAATGTTCGCCCGCTGCGTGTTGTACACGAGCAGGCTCGGGGCAGTCACCTCGTTGACACGCTCGTACTTCTGGACCGCGCGGAGGATCGCCTCCAACTCGGTGTCGTCCAGGTAGGTGTACTGGAGGCTGAATCCCCCCGCTGAAGTCAGCACCTCGGCGTTGCCGAGGGCGGTGTCGAACAGGTTCTGAGTACGGCCGCGCAGATCGCCCTGTCCCCCACCGAGGCTGTAGAACGCACCGGTTGAATTGTCCGTGCCGAGAATGCCGTTCTGACCCGGCACGCCATAATCGTCGAAGGGATTGAATGTCCCGCCGCTTGGCACGCCCACGCCACCGGTGTTGTCGCCGAGTCCGCGGAAGTCGATACCCACTTCCTGCAGGAAGTTGTTCTCGACCGTCACGAACCGGGCCTCGATCTGCACCTGGATGCCGATCGACTGACGGAGATCGGCAAGTAGCTTGCGAATCGCGCGCTGGTTCTCCGGTGTCTGGCGAACGACGAGCGTGCCGCTCTTGTCATCGACGCGGTTGTCCGGGTCCTCGTCCCACGAGGTCGGGTCGACGGTGGTCCGGATGAGTTCGATCAGGCGCTCCACCTCGACGAAGCGGTTTTCCTCGCCTTCCTCGTCACCCTCTTCGTCAAACCCGCCCACACCGGCGCCGAAACCCGACGGGTTCAGGTTCAGTTCGACACCCGGAAAGCTGTTGATCTGCGCGGTCAGATCGCGCACCTCGTAGAACTCAACGGTCTTGCGCTTCCGCGACTGCTCCGTGGTCGTGATCTTGACGATGCCGTCCTCGATCACATACGCCAGGCCTTCGAGGCTGTTCACCGCGAGACGCAACGCTGACATCGCCGAGATGTTGGAGAGGTTCAGGTTGAGGATGCGCTCCTCCGGCGGCATCACCTCATCCACCGCCTTCATCACGATGATGTTGGTCCCGGTGTTGTTGCGGAGGAACCGAAGCGCCTCATCGAGGGTCTTCTCGTTCCAGTCCACGCTCGAGAGCATGGCGCCGCGAAGGCGACGCTCGACCTCGGCATCAACCTCGCTCACCTCGCTGACCTGCGACTCGAATCCGACCGGGCCGCGGGCGGCGATCTGGCGCCACTTGGCTATGTTCGGAAAAACGACGAGGTCGCTGTTGATGACAGCGAGGTCCTTGACTTCCTGCAGCGCCCGCTGCCACTCGGTGCGGTACTTGGAGACGTTGTCGGCGTTCGCCTTCTCATGACGAGCACGGCGGGCGGCGACGTGGAGGTCGCGCACGTGCGGATGGGCCGGAGCGACGTCCACGATCGACCGGCAGAGCTTTTCGCAGTCGCCGAAGCGCTCGCGCTCGAACAGACCCAGCGCGTTGTCCCACATCTCACGAACGCGGCGACTGACCTTGTCGCGCTCCTGACGATCGCGATCGGCGTTGATGCGCGCGACCTCGTTCAGGCGCTGGCGCTCGTCGGCTCGCTTCTTCTCATCGGCCTTCGCGACCGCGGCTTCGCGCGCAGCGCGGACCTGCCCCTTGTCGAAGTCAGCATCGATGTTCGGGTTGGACTCGAGGAGGATGAGGGCGTTGTCGTACTCGCCGATGGCGCTCGCGTACTCGCCGGTTTCCATGAAATGGTGGCCCCGACGGATGTGTTGGCGACCGATGAGGATCGCTTGCTGCATGCGGGCCTGGAGGGTGTCCCACGTCTCCGCCGCCTCGGTGTAGAGCGCCCGATCGGTGCGGCCCAGCGTCCCGGCGATCGCCGAGTACCGGCGCTGGGCGGCGGCGTTCTCGGGCTGGACCTTCAGCGCATTGGCATAGGACCGGAGAGCGTCCTCGAGGCGTCCGTCCTGCTCGTAGCGTGCCCCCAATTGCATGTAGCTCTTGGCAATCTCAGCCTGCCGCTGCTTCAGGGCCTCCTGCCGCGCGACCAGGTCGCTCATGCCCGGCTGCTCCTGCGGGTTGCCCCCCGCAGCGGCCTCAGGAGCCGCTGCGGCTGGTTGAGCCGGGGGCGGCTCGACAGCCTCGCCGCCGCCGGAAGGCCCGGGCTCGTCGGACGACGAACTGCACCCGGCGGTGCACAGCAGCACGGCCAGGGCAGCCGCGAGTGGGAAGGCGGGGGCCCGGCTGGAGATGACGGATCGCATCGATTTCTCCCTTTGCGCGCCGTTCCCTCGAGATCGTGCGCGCCGTGTTCTGGCCACGAGATCTCGCGAGAGAAGCGGCGCCCAGACACCGGCACCCGTACCGGGCAGCCCTACCCACAAGAGGCACGACGCGACGGTTCCGAGACAACCAGTTCTGGAAGCTACCACCACAAGGCCTACTGAGTCCTCCCCTAAGTCCTTGGGGTGGACGACCTTGTGATTCATTCCATCTTGAGTTCCAAGTAGCGCACGATTATAGGGTTGGACCCTATTGCTGCAATCCCCCGGCGCTACCTTTTTTCGTACATGAGGGTCCTGGGCGGCAGGTCCCCACCCTCCAGAAGGACCTGCACCCGCTCGAAGGTCTCCGTGACAAGGACTTTCTCCGTGACTGGTGCCCCGTCCGTTATCAGGACCTTCCCGGCCCGGTCGAAGACCACCTCGAGGCGTTCCTTGTCCTCGGTACCCCGCTCCGTATCGAGGGTCTTCATGACCCGGCCGGAGGTGTAATTTACGCCGGATCCGGCGTCGTTACGTCCGATGACATCCCCGATCCGGTGGGTGAACCGCTTCTCGTACCAGACCCCGTTGTGCCACTTCTCCACCTTGAAGGTGGCTGTCTTGGCTTCGAGATTCACGTTCTCGAGGCCCACCTTGAAGTCCGCCACGGCCGTAACCGTCGCCGGTTCGGAGGGATCACTCTCCGCCTTTTGGCTGGCGATGGTCGGATCTTCTGTCAGCGCCAGCACCCTGTACGTGTAGTCCTTGCCCGGCTTGACGTCGGCGTCGTCGTACTCGAAGACGTCCGCCCCAACGGTCCTCAGCACGGACAGGGCTCCCGTCCCGGTCTTTCTCATGATCCGGAACCCGGAGAGCGGGACGTTGTTGTCCTCGTGGGTGGTCCACTCGATGCGGTTGGCGCCGAATCGGGCCTCAGCTCTCGGGTCCTGGGGCGCCGGAAATACGACCTCGTTCGATTCGACGTCGCGCCGCATCTTGACCAGGACCGCCGGCCACGTGATCGCCGCGGCGACCTCGGGCTTCTCCGCTCCGACCTTGCCCCACGTAGCGCGAACTTCATCGAGGACACCCCGGACGCGCATCTCGTAGGCGTGGCCGCTGAAACGCGTATCCATCAAATGCTGTTCGGCCTCCGCCAGACCAGCATCGAGTGCAGTGGACTGCCCCTCGAGGTCGTCCGGCGGCCCCAACAACCACCCTGCAAAAAACAGGACCAGGACAGCGATGCCTACAAGTGCGGCCACCAGATCCATCTTCCGGCGCAGGATCTCCTTGAAGGGCTCGCGAGGCGCTGCGGTGGTTTCGAGATGTTCTTGCTTCATCGAACGCTCATTCCCGGACAGCGGAGACGACAAGCTGGACGTCCGCGTCGATCAGCGGCAACTCGTCAGGGCCCAAACGGTCGGGCAGCGCACGCGGTCGCGTGGTCAAGGCCTCGATGCGAACCAGCGGTCCCTTGCCCTTCAACTCGCATAGCGCGCGCAACGCGTCGTGCAGGGCCGTCGCTGGGAGCGAGAGATGCAGGGTGACGGACGACTCGCGGAACGGGCCATCTCCTGAGCCGGCGCTCCACCCCTCCTGAAAGTCGATGGCGCGATAGGGATACGCCCCCGCGGCGCCAGCGCACCGCAGGAGCAGCGCTTCGAGGTTGGCCTCGCGCTGCACCTTCGTCATCTCCTCGACGGTCGGGGTCTGGTTCTTCTGGACGAAGACAGGCGTGTGCAGCGGCAAGTGTTCGAGGACCCGGCTCCGCTGCGCGGCCTTCCCGACGATTTCCCGTCGCAACTCGTCCTGAGCGAATCGGAACGAGTTGGCAAACTCGTCACGCGCCGGAGCATCATCGACCATCTTCACGTCCGGGAACCACTGTTCCAGGGCCACTGCCTGCTTCTTGAGCTCGGCATCCAGCACCGATCGCATCCCGTCAGTCTTGGAGAGAGACTTCCGAAGGTCCTTCTCGTACGAAGCGCCAACGAGCGACGGCAGCGCGCTTCTGCGCAGGGGCACCTCCCCACGCGCGGCCTTGAGTTCGCTCTGAAGCGCATCCCGAGCAGGCACCAGCCACAGAACGACAGCGAGCAGGATCACCAGGAGGACCACAAATCCCCAGATCGCCGGCATGAGCGTCTTCCATTGCATCAGGGGCGCCCTCCGACGGTGAGGATGTAGGTCCGATGCCTGTAGCGGTAACGCAGCAGGCGACCGTCCGGCCTGATGGGTGGCTCGTGGGTCACCCGTCCGGCATCCCACTTCCGGTCGCCGCGGGCAGCGATGATCGTCTTGCCGTCGACCAGCGCCTGGGCGAACGTGTCCATCGCGTCTTCGGGACCGACGTCGTTCCCCGCGGCGTCCCGATATCCGATCTGGAACGCGAGCACGACCTCGACCTTCTCCGGTTCCGCCGCGGCGTAGCGCACCGCCACGATCTGCGGCGCTGCTCCCTTGTCCCACGTGGCCTGGCTCTCGTAGAGGCGCGCAATCAGCGGCATGGGGCCGGTCCGCCCCCTGGCCGGCGCTCTCAGCTCGCGGATGCTGTCCAGGGGAACGTCCGGCTTCAGCCTGTCCTCGACCTCCGCCTTGTCCTGAGCGTCAGCGACGACCGCAGCCAGCGAGGCACGACTCGCGGCGATCGTGTCCGCCTCCGAACGTCGATTCCAGCCAGCCATGAGGATCGCCAGCAACACACACGCGGCGGCGACGAAGTACCCGATCTTGCTGCTGTCGAGGTTGCGTTCCAGCTCGTCCGAGAAGAGACGGGCTTCGATCTCCGCCTTGCCGACGCCCTGCAGGGCAAGCCCGGCGGCCTTCGCAAGCGCCGGAAAATGCTCCTGGATGCCAGCCGTGACCACCTCCGGATCGACCTCCAGGTGTCGAAATCCCTTGGGCCGGAAGACGGGCATGTCCATGCTGCGCTTGAGCGCGCGAGATAGGGGTGGAACGCAGTCGTGGCTCTCGAACAGAACGACGCCAGACGGCCGCACCTCCGGCTTCGCCGCGAGGTAGTAACGGACCGTCTTCACCGCCTCATCGACAAGGTCCTGAGCGACCTCTCGGCAGCAGGCGTCGTAAAGGACCTTGTCCGGGATGTTGCCCCGCCCCGTGGCCATCTGCACTGCCTCGCGGTGGCCGCAATCAAAC
>JABSRK010000649.1 GCA_013213915.1 Planctomycetota bacterium | reverse complement strand
GGGGGACAGCGGGCCGGCGACGGCTCACTGGGGCACGCGCGTGCCCTGCGACATTCTGGAGCGGTTTCACCCATAATATTGACATGAGACTCACCCTTCACCCGTGGATCGTCGCGCTCGCTCTGATCACCTTGCAGGTGATCGGCCTGACGACCGAGGCTCGCAGCGTCGCGGATGCGGGGTTTCGCACGCTGGTGGTCCAGGCGATCACCAACCGCCGGATCCTGCCCAATGACGTCGAGGTCGAGGGGCGGTTGAACGGCACAATCGAATTGACGGCGTGCCGCAGAGAGTACGAGAGCGGCAGTTTCGTGATCCACGCTCTGGTGCCGCTGAGCGACGTGCGGCTGTCTTCGACCGACCTGACCGGTCCCGCGGGGACGTTGCCGGCGTCGGCCGTGGACCTGCGCGTCGTCAAGGTCTGGTATCAGTCGGGTGAACACATCTACATCCGCAAGGGCGAGTTCATCCTCAAGCCGGAGCTTCTACTTAAGGATGACAGCCTGGTTCAGGTCGATCACGAGAAGAAGGTCAACCACCTGAAGATGGACAAGGACGCGATGCGTGACGCGGACACGCTCCAGCCGTTCAGCGTGGAGGCCGACACGGTCAAGCAGTGCTGGGTGACGGTGCACGTGCCCGCCGACGCGAAGGCAGGCGAGTACCGCGGAGCCATCCGCGTCGCGCCGCAGGGCCGGGCGGCGACGCAGGTGCCGATCACGCTGCGCGTCCTGCCGTTCGACCTCGACGAGCCCAGGATGATCTGTTCGATGTACTACCGGGCCTCCGTGCACGCGGACACGCCCACCTGCGCCTCGGACAGAAAGACCGAGGAGCAGATGCTCGCCGAGTTCAAGGACATGGTCGCCCACGGCGTGACCAACCCGAACGTCTACCCCGGCGCTTCAGGTCAGGGTGAGGACGGGAGCTGGAAATTCGACCAATTGGAACGAATCTTCGCACTGAGGCGGCAAGCGGGGATGGTCGGCGGACCGCTGTTGATTCTGGGCGTCTCGATCACGGCGCCGCCGGATCAACTCAAAGCGACGATCGAGCTGGCCAAGGGCCACGGGTTTACGGATGTCTACTTTTCGGCTGCGGATGAAGCCAGGGGCGATGCCCTGCGCGCCCAGCGCGCCGACATGAAGAAGGTGCATGACGCGGGCGGCAAGGTATTCGTCGCCAACTTCGCGGGTGATTCCTTCCAGCTCGTGGGTGACCTGCTCGACCTGCCGATCCTGTCCGGCGGGTTGAGTCCGACGACGCTTGCCACGGTCCGGGCCTATCACGCGGCCGGCGGCAAGGTGATGAGCTACGCCAATCCGCAGGGGGGTATCGAGGAACCCGAAACCTACAGGCGAAATTACGGTCTGGCGCTGTGGAAGGCCGGTTTCGACGGCGCGTGCACCTACGCCTATCAACACGCCTTCGGTCACGCCTGGGACGACTTCGACGGCGCCGCCGGCTGGGCGCTGCGCGACCACAACATGACGTACCCGACGGTGAACGGCGTCGTGCCGACGCTGCATTGGGAGGGATATCGCGAAGGCTACGACGACCTGAGATACGTCACGACGTTGGAGAACCTGCTCGAGAAGAACCTGCGCCAGGACGG
>JABSRK010000648.1 GCA_013213915.1 Planctomycetota bacterium | reverse complement strand
GCCCGCCAGCGGTCTTGATAGCGGTGGCAGGCATACGCAGCTCATTCTCGGCGACGGCAAGAAGTTCTGGATCCGGGCGCTGCCGCACTCGGGCAACGAGATCTCCAAGTCGATCATGAGTCGGCTGAAACTGGGCTTCGCCGAGGCGGAGAAGCTCAAGGTCGACGCGGCGAAGAACCCGCAGCATGCCGCAAGGCTCTTCACGGCGATCATCCAGCCGAAGCTCAAGGACCTCGTCAACCAGATCCAACAGTCCGTGGGCTTCTACCGGTCGCAGGTGGGGGAGGCTCAGTTCAAGAACGTGTATCTTCTCGGCAACGCCTCGCGTGTTGTCGGCATGAAGAAGTACCTCGAGGAGCACATGGGCCTTCCGGTCCACCGTGTGCAGACGATCAACCACCTCCGCATCAACCGGGACGTCGATGTCCAGGTCCTGCAGGCCAACCTTCCCGCGTTCGGGACGGCCTTTGGCTGCGCCCTCCAGGGTGTCGGTGCCAGCGACTGTACTGTCGATTTGATCCCGCAGGAGGAGAAACTCGAGAAGGAATACCAGCGCAAGAAGATCCATGTCTTCGTCGCTCTGGCCATTCTCTTCGTGGTCACGGGTCTCTCGGGATTTATTGTGCGCACCAAGATCGAGCAGGCCAACCGTGTCACGGCCGCCACCGCCGGCTTCGTCAGGCCCTACCGGAGATTTGATAAGAGCATCCGGGAGATTGAGGAGCTGAACATCGACGCCCAGGTCAAGATCCTCCAGGAGACGGCGGAACTCAGGAATCGTCCCTTCCGGGGGCTTCGCATGCTCGGCGAGATCCTTGCCGACCTGCCCCTCGCCGAGACTGTCCTGGAGAAGGTGACCCTCGGGACCAACGGCGGCAACAAGGAAAAGGTGCGGAGCACGGTCACCCAGAAGATGACCGACTTGCTCAACCAGAAGCTCTGGATCACGTCGCTCCGCGCCGACAAGGTCTTCTGGCCGGAGAAGGTCGAGAAGAAAAGCGGCGACAAACGGCGGTCGCGTGGCAAGAAGTCTGGCGATGATCGCGTCCTGGCCTTCAAATTCACCGTCTTCGCCATGGTGGTGCAGCAGGAGAACGCCAGCGCCTCCCGCGAGTTCATCCGCGAGCGACTGCAGGCGCCGCTCGAGCAGAAGCTCAAGGCGAGCGAGCTCACCCTGGATTCGAAGGTCCGGCTGTCGCCGGGTTTCCAGGAGTCCCGGCCGGTCCTTCTGCCCAAGGAGCACGCCAAGCAGGGCGCCGGTCCGGCCTTCCAGAAGGGTGGCCCCTTCTTCGGCGTCGAACTGACGTGGTACATGCGCGACCGCGAGCCTCCCAAGGCCGAGACCGAGGAGGAAAAGAAGAAGTAGTAGGGACAGCTGGGCGCCGAGATTGGCGGTCCGGCCGTGACGGAATTGTGACAAATCCTCGTTACGCTTGAACGAATCGAATAGAGCTGCGTCATGGACAAGATCAAAGAGAACGGATTCGTCATCGGAGGCGTGGGACTCGCGGCCCTTCTTGTCGCGTTCTTGTACTTCTGGACGCTGTCGCCGGTGTTCAGCGACATGGGCGATCTCACGTCGCGACTCAAGAAGGTCAACGGCCAGATCAGCAAGTTCACC
>JABSRK010000647.1 GCA_013213915.1 Planctomycetota bacterium | reverse complement strand
GGGTTCCCTGCGGCTGCTCGGCGGACGGGCAGGTCACGACAAAGCTGGTCTTGGTGCCCTTGACCTTGAACGGCCCGTACATGCGGTGGAACTCGGGGTACGCCTCGGGGTCCTTGAAGACGTCAAAGAGGTCGGCAACCAGCGTCTCGGAGAGGTCGAAGCTGGTGGAGATGATCCCGATGAACCGCTCGAAGCCGTACACGATGTCGTGGAGCAGGTCGAGCCAGGTGGTGAGCGTGGTCTTCGCCGCTCCCCGGGGCGCCGCCGTCGCGCGGTAGGTCGGCTCCGTCCGCTCGTCGCACGGCACCTTGTCCCGGGCCAGGATGTCCCGGTGCAGGCGGTTGAACGCGCTGGGGAAGCGCTCGGGGAACATGGCGAGGCCGAACGCCTCCCGGTCGAAGAGGAAGCGCCACCAGAGAGCCACGTCGAGCTCGATGCCCTCCACGTGCTCGAGCGGACCCGTCAGCAGCTCATCGAGAGCCATCTCGAGCAGCCACGGCTGCACCTGGGGCCGGAGGTAGATGGCGTGCTGGCGGTGGGCGACCATCAGGCCGGATCCTCGCTGCGGGTCGCCTTGAAGGCCTGCAGGAGGCCGCGCTTGCGGCTCTCTGCCGATGTCGCCTGTTCCTCCTCGTCGTCTGCCTGGCGGAGGGCGGCGACGGTGCTGTACTCGCGGGGGTAGCGGCGCTCGAGGTACCAGGCGGCGGCGAGCCAGTTGGGCTGACGGATAACGTTGCCCTCCTCGTCCTTCTCGCCGAGGGCGACCGTGGTGATCAGTCGCTTGATGTCCAGGGCGTTCCGACCCTCCGCTACGTGTACGTCGCGCATCAGGTCCGCGTACGGCTGCTCTCCGGCACGCGCTCGAGACCGCCAACGCCGGTACGTCCGGTCGCCGATCCCCGCGCACATGGCCTGGAGCACGTACGGCAGCCCCGCGCCCGATGCCTCGATCAGTCGCGCTCGGACTTCGGGGGTCAGGCTGTCCACGGGCTCCTTTCTTGGCCGGATCTAACGGCCACCTGCCCGAGGGCTAACCCGCTGTCCTGCTGGTGGACGAATCGGGGGCAGATCGGGGCGATTCGCATCTGTACTGGACGCATAGTTCTAGTCCGGCCATCACGGGCGATGCAGGCCACGCATGCCCGAGTACTGCCCGATCACCAGGTATGGACGTCCACCTCCGCTACGCTTGGCGTCCGTCTCCTCGCCCTCAGTCCTCGCCGAGGGCGTGCCTCACCGCAGCCAGCTTGGCGCGTAGGCGGGCGTTCTCGGCCTCGAGCGACACCGCCCGCGCTCGCCATGCCTGGGTGACCACACCGTCCGAGCTGGCCAGCACGGCAGCGCGGAGCACCGGGTCAAGGCGCTCAGCCTCCTCCTCGCACGCCCTGCCCCAGCAGGTGCCGGCTGCTCGTCCGAGCACACGATCCAGCCGCGCGCCCATCTCCGACGACGGGAGCCGCGCCACGCCCTGCTCCAGGCCGGCGACGAAGGTGCGCGACATCTCGACCCCATGAGCCACGGTGGCCTGCGACAGCCCTGCCGCCCGCCGTGACTCCGCCAGCCACACTCCGAACTCGATACCCATGGTTCAAACTCCTCTTTTTGGACATCGGCATCATATGACAAGG
>JABSRK010000646.1 GCA_013213915.1 Planctomycetota bacterium | reverse complement strand
GCGACGGCCGGTCCGCGATGGGTTGCCACGATACGAGCGAGATCCAGCAGCGCGTCGCTGACCTCCATGCGCCCGCCGGACGCGACGTATTCCTTGCGGAACGCGGCGTCCTTCAGCCTGGTCTGCTCCACCATCGACGCTGCGGCCGCCATGGGGGTCTGATCACCCAACCTCTTCACGAACGGATGGTCCTTGCCCAGCATCTCCACCGCGTTGTCGAAGTTAGCCGCGAGCCGCTCCTTCTCGTACTCGAGATCGAAGGTCTGTTCTGCGGAAAACCGAGCGACCAACCCGGCGAGCGCGTCACCCGTGCGACGCTCCTCGGGCAAGGCGGCGATCTGCGCCAGCTGCCGGGCGAGGAGCCCCAGGTCGCCCTCAAGCCGGAGGAAGATCAGCGGCACGAAGGCCTTGTCCCGGATCTGGCGCGTACGCTCGTACGTCGCGAGGGCCTCGCTCACCTCCTGGTCTCCACGCGCGGCCTGCACGAAAGCCGCCTCCTCCGCTTCCTTGTCGGCCCAAAGCGAGCCTGAAACCAGGCCCTGTTGATGACCGCCGTACGCCTTCAGGCTGTTGCGCACGCCAAACAGGTCGTCGAGAACCTTGATGCGTTCCTTGTCGCCCCGAGCCGCATACCGGGCCAGCGCTTCTTCTCTGCGCGCGAGGAGCGTCAACACAGCCGGGTTGTACACGTCCCGCTCGTGTCGCAGCCGCGCCAAGGGCCAGAGACGAGCCGTGGACCCCGGGTTGCCGGAGACAAACACCAACTCATCCTTAGATGGCCCCTTGGCGCTCCAGCGGAAGTAGTGAGCGGCCGTGTCGGCGGGCTTCCCGTCCTCGTAGGCGCGGAGGAACGAGACGTCGAGACACCAGCGGGGATAGGTGAAGTTGTCCCAGTCGCCGCCGTAGTACGCCGCGCGCATCTCCGGCGCGAAGACGAGGCGCACGTCGTCGTAGATCTTGTAACCGTAGGCGTGATAGCGAGACCCGCCATACAGGGTCACCACCTCGACCGCGTCGTGTTTGCCCTCAGCCTTCTCCTCGTCGGCGACCTTGGTCATGGCCGCCGCCCGTGCCGCCGCGGCTGCGCTGGAGTTCTCCACGCCCTTCGCCGCGGCCTCGATCCGAGCCGTCACGTCCTTGATCATGCGGAGCTGTCGTAGCTCTGCACCCGGGCAACGCAGCTCCTCCCCGTGGGTGCGCGCATGGAAACCGTTCTTCACCAGATCCCGTTCAGCCGTGGACAGGGCGTTGATGTACTCCAGCGACACATGGTGGTTGGTCATCACCAGGCCCGTCGCTGACACGAACGACCCGGATCCGCCCGAACTGACCCGCACCGACGAGAGGCGCGCGTGATCAATCCAAGCCCGCGTCGGCTCGAATCCGTAAACCCGCTTCAACTGCTCGATGGGCAGGTTGTCAAACGTCCACATCCCCGGGTCAGGGACGGGGCTCATGGAGATGGAGGGGCCGAGGAGGGTGAGTGCGACGAGGACGACTGACATGGATAGGACTCCGATCACGGCGAAGAGGGTCGGCCAGTCTACGGCGGGCGGTGGGGCCCCTCAACAACGGCCGTAGCCACTCGGGTAAAACCCGAATAGGCTCGCGCTCCGCACACCAACGGAGC
>JABSRK010000645.1 GCA_013213915.1 Planctomycetota bacterium | reverse complement strand
CGGAGGAGAGCGGCCACCACATCCTCTCCGGCGCCGTGATGAATCCAAAGGGCATCGAGGAGCTCTACCCCGACTGGAAGGAGCGCGGCTTCCCGGTCGAGAAGGAGGTGACCTACGACGCTTTTGCGTTGCTGCGGGAGGGCGGCAAGCACCACCGCTTCGACGGGATGTTGACGCCGCGGCAGCTGAGGAATCACGGCAACTACATCATTTCGCTCAACAAGGCAGTGCGCTGGCTCGTCGAACGGGCCGAAGAGGCCGGGGTCGAGGTCTATGCGGGCTTCGCTGGCGCGAAGTTGCTGATGGACGGTGAGCGTGTGCTGGGTGTCCAGACCCGGGACAGCGGGGTAGCCAGAGATGGTTCGCGCAAGGCGAATTTCGAACCGGGAATGGACGTGCAGGCCCAGGTAACGGTCCTGGGTGAGGGTCCGCGGGGGCACTTGACCAAGGGGCTCGTGCGCGAGCTAAAGCTGGACGAGGGGCGCAACCCGCAGACTTACGGGACCGGTGTCAAGGAGATCTGGGAGATCGGAGAACGCGCGCAGGAACTCTTCGGAACGGTATTTCACACCGGCGGATATCCGCTCGGCAACGAAGGCTACGGCGGAGGCTGGGTCTACGGTATCTCACCGACGCAGATCAGCATTGGCTACGTCGTCGGACTCGATCACCACGATGCGTGCCTCGACCCCCACGCGCTCTTCGTCAAGTTCAAGCAACACCCCTTCGTGGCCGACTTGATCGTGGGCGGTAAGCTCGTGCGCTATGGAGCCAAGACCGTACCCGAGGGAGGCTACTTCGCCATGCCGAAGTTGCAGGGCGACGGATTCTGTCTTGTCGGCGACAACGCCGGCTTCCTCAATGCCGCCACCCTCAAGGGCGTACATCTGGCCATAAAGTCGGGCATGTTGGCCGCCGAAGCCATCGCGGATGCCCTGATTGCGGGGGACACATCCGGCTCCAAACTCGCTCGCTACACGGAGCTGTTCGAGAATTCCTGGGCCAAGCGGGAGCTGTGGGGCGTGCGCAACTGGCGTCAGGCTTTCGACAGCGGCATGCTGGCCGGCATCATCGACGCCGGAGTCCAGATGATCACTGCCGGTCGGGGTTTGGTCGGCCAGCGCAAGGGATACGAAGATCACACAACGACCCGCGGCATCTCCGAGTCGCGTCTCACCAAGCCGAAGTTCAACGACACCACGGCGGTGGACAAGCTCACCGACGTGTACTACTCGGGTGCAATTCACGAGGAGGACCAGCCCAGTCACCTTCTAATCCCAGATACGGCGATCTGCGTCGAGCGCTGCACGGCCGAGTATGGCAATCCCTGTCAGCACTTCTGTCCGGCGGCCGTCTACGAGATCCCCGAGGGCGGCCTTCGTGGCGCCTCCGCCGGAGAGGGCGGTGTCTTGATCAACGCAAGCAACTGCGTGCACTGCAAAACTTGTGACATCGCGGATCCCTACGAGAACATCGAGTGGGTCGTCCCCGAAGGCGGGGGGGGTCCAAAGTACATCGACATGTGATCGGCGCCCCGCTTGCGCCGTCCGCCCAGACCACCAAATACCCAGCTCAGCTGCATGAAACTCAGTTACAAGTCGCCCCCGACCAAGCTCCCCAAGACCGATTTTCTG
>JABSRK010000644.1 GCA_013213915.1 Planctomycetota bacterium | reverse complement strand
GCACGAAGGCGGTCGCGCTCGGCATCGAGGCGCTGACTTCGTACGTTGCACGCGAGGGTGGTCTTCGGTCCCGCGGCGCGGTGCGGGTGCTTGCCGATGGCAAGGAGGTGGCGAAGGGCGAGGTGGGTGGCGACGTACCCGTGCTCATGCTCGACGTCGCCGCCGCCGCCATGGCGAAGGGCAAGCACGAGATCGTCGTCGAGAAGAGCGGCGGTGCGTCAGCGAACTGCCGCGTCGTCGTCCGCAACGTGAAGCCCACGGACAGCGTCGCGCCTGCTGGCAATGTCCTGACCGTCTCCCGGAGGCTGGTCCCGTATCGCGACCCGGACTCGAAGGCGCCACGGTACGAGCCAGGGCACGACATCGTCCGAACTGAGCATCGGCCGCGTCCCGTTCCGGTGCCGGACATCACCCAGGCGGTCGAGGGCCGCAAGGTGACCATGGAGCTGCGAATCACGGCGCGCGAGGACCTCGAGCACGAGGTCATCGAGGACCCGCAGCTCGCGGGGCTCGAGGTCATCGAGAGCGGCGTGCGTGGAACGTACGACCGGTTCGAGCGGCGCGAAGCGCGCTTGCTGTTCTTCAAGAACCGGATGCGCAAGGGTGAGACGCTCGTGTTCAGTTACCCGTGTTACGCCGTCCACCAGGGTCGGTTCGCGGGGCTGCCGGCGCGGGCGGAGGAGATGTATGCACCGGAGCGCTGGGGCCGCTCCGGCTCTACCAAGCTGCAGATCGTTGGTGATGCGGCGTTGCTCGCGAACGTCGCGCCTCGTGAGGCGACACCGGACGAGACCTGGCGGCGCGCCAATGATGCGTACGCGAAGGATGAGTTCGCGACGACCGCCGAACTGCTCGCCCCGCTCCCCGGCCGCTGGCAACTCTTGGACACCGTCCACGACCAGATCTTGCAGCGGTTGCTGGTCTCGTACCTGCAGCTCGAGCGGTGGCCGGAGGCCGTCAAGGTGCGCGAGGACCTCCGTCTACGCAATCCTGGGGCCGAGCAACTGACGGTCGAGAACCGCGAGCGGCTCGGACGTGCGTACCTCGACGTCGGCGATGCGTGGTCGGCGCGCGGCCACTTCCAGTCGGTCGTTCTCGCTGCGTTCGCGGGCGAGATGAAGGTCTGCGACGCATATCGCGGTCTCGGCCGCGGCGGTGACGCGGTGGACCACCTCATGGGGACGCTGGTCCGATATCCGCCGGTGGCTGACGTCGCCGCGCGCCACGCGGACGTCGCTTCCTGGTTGATGAAGGAGCGGGACGCGGCGCTCGACAAGAAGCAGGCCGGACTGCTGCCGCCGATCCGCCAGGTCCGGTGGCAGGACGCGTTGGCCGCGCACCTGTCGGTGATGGCTTGGCACCAGGGGACGTCGTTGGCAGAGGCGGCGGGATTCCAGCGCATCACGCTGCTGCGCGCTCTCGGCAATCGGGAGGCGGTCGCGGCTGAGTGCCGCCGATATCTCACGCGCCATCCGCGCTCGGGGCGGGCAGACGTCGCCACGTTCCATCTCGCCCAGGCGCTGTTTGCCCAGGGCAACTACGACGAGGCGGTCAAGAACGCGCAGGCAGTATGGGACAAGGAGTGGGTGCGCGTGGACGGCACCCGCGAGCGCAGCTACAAGAGCGCCCACCGTTGG
>JABSRK010000643.1 GCA_013213915.1 Planctomycetota bacterium | reverse complement strand
CCCTACGTGTGCGTCATAGCATCCGTCTATCGGCACACGCCCCGCGACTACGACGAGGAGGGCCATCGCATCGAGTGCCCCCGCTTCTGCGGCGTCACGTGCGGCGAGCACATCTCCATCGAACCGTTCCTCTTCGAACGGTTCATGGACGGCCAACGGGTCGCCCCGCGCCACATCATGGTGGAGCTGGACGGCAAGGAGACCTACGACGTGTTCTACGCCTTCGACACGGAATCCGTGTTCAAGGCGATCGGGGATGGGATCACCAGCCGTCCCAAGGGGCTGCTCAAGAACGTCGTCCGCGGAGACCGGTCCATCATCGAACGGGTGGCCGGCAAGGACTCGGCCGACCGTACCGCCGTCGAGAACGCGTACAAGGAAGGCGACAAGGAGCTCAAGCGCGCACTGCTCGAGGCGGCGAAGGCGCAAGGCACCGACGTCCCCGTCGAACTCCTGCGACTCGCCATCAACGGCTTCGACGTCGAGTTGGCGCAAGCAGCGCTGCGGGCGCTCAGCCAGTCAGAATCCAAGAAGGCCATCAGCCTCATCGCCGACGCCATGCGGGTGCCCATGGGGGACAAGGAACGCGGAGACCTGATCACGGCCCTCGGCCGCCTCGGCAAGACCGATGAACGGGCCCGCACCCTCTCCGTCGTCCACCAGGGGCTCTCGGGGACCTCTGGCGCGGTCGACGTGGGCGGCTGGTCCAAGGCCATGGCCGCTGGCGCGTCCTACGCCCCGGCTCCTTCCGCCGACACCGTCGCGTCCACCCTCGAAACCCAGGATGAGGTGTTCGAGTCATCCGACGCGAACAAGCACGTGGAGCTGGCGGAGGCGTTCCTCGAGCGGGCCCTCCAGACCGGTCGCGAGGGACGCTCGGGGCGCGCGTTCACCGACGCGCTGCTCCAGGACGCGAAGGACGCGGCCCTGAAAGCCGAGCAGCTAGGCGCCACCGGGTGGCGCGTGAGCGCTGCCATGGCGGTGGCGTCCTGGTACCTGGGCGAAACCGATCAGGCCCTGAAGCGCGCCGAGGCCGCAGTCAGCGGCATGCCCGCCAACCCCCAGAGTTGGAACGCCATGATCGTGCTGGGGCTCTTCGTCGACGCGCGGCGCAAGGCCATCGAGGACGCGGTCAAGGCCAAGAAGAAGTGGCCAGGCAACTGGCTCACGGACGTGCACTCCGCCTACGCGATCCTGGCGGTGCACCCGCACGGCGACGACTCCCAGGTCGCAGCACACATCGACTTCCTCTGGTGGCTCGGCGCGAAGGGCAAAGCTGGTGCCGCGCTCGACGCGGCCCTCGGTCGCTGGCCCGACTCGTGGCGCCTGCACCAACGGCTCCGCGGCCGCGTCCTCGACGAGAAGGGTTACAAGCACCTCGAGGCGGCGTACGAGGGGATGCTGGCCCGCAAGCCAACCGGAGAGGACGCACCCAAGAACCTCGAGTGGTTCGCCGGATTCGCAGCGATGACGACGGCGGAGTTTTACCGCAAGGCCGGCAACGACAAGGATGCCCACGACGCGTATGCCCGCGGCATCGCCCACTTCGAGAAGAGCATCGAGGTGAACGCCGAGATCACGGCCAGCGCGAACCACTACATCGCCATGGCCATGGGCGCCCAGGGGCGCATCGCCATGGAAGC
>JABSRK010000642.1 GCA_013213915.1 Planctomycetota bacterium | reverse complement strand
TTCGAACGAGCGGGACACCTCGCCATCCGGAGCAACGGCGGACACTCCTTCGATGGGCCGACGAACTCCTTCGAGGTCGAGCTGCTCGTCGACGACTCCCTCGTGCTGTGCTTCATCGACGGCGAGTACAAGGGCAGCTATCGCACTCCTGACGGGTCAGCGATCGAGGGATACGTGGGCTTCGCCATGAGCAGGGGCGCCGTCCGCATCGCCGGCGCGACCCTCCAGCGCCTCGACCGCGCGAGCTCGGCCGAACTCCTCGGGCGCCTACCCCGCGCGCTCGACCTCGAGGACGCGGATGTGCCGGACTTCGGCAAGCTCGCCGGCGTCCCGGTCGAGGGCTTGCCGCGTTCGCAGAACGGGATCTTCGCCGTATGGCTGCCGCTCCCTGAGCTCGACGAGGAGGACCCCGATGAGCGCTGGAAGCAGCTCGAGCGAAGGACGAAGCGCTACGTGAACAAGGCGAGCGAGGTCCTTACCAAGCTCGAAGCCCGCGTCCCCCTGCACCTCCTCCTCCCCACCGGCGCCGGCGAGGAGCTCCAAGCCAAGATGAAGGACCTCGCGGCCTCACTCCTCGCCAAGAAAGCGGCGGAACAAGCCAAGATCCCCTTCGACGAATTCCTCCTGCGCAACTTCGACGAACTCGTCCTGCGCAAGGAGGACGAAGAGGGCCGAGCCCTCACAGATGTCGAGAAGGACGCCTTGGAGGACGCCTTGGAGGCCGCCTTGGAGGCCGAGCACCTCCCGCGCCTGGTCGCACTCTGCACGCGCCCGCTCGAGGTTCACCTCCACGCAGGCCCCGGAGAGGCAGGCTGGACCCACGAAAACCCGACCGGGACGGACCGCGCCTCCTTCCTCTTCATAGATCCCGCTGGCGTTGTCCGGGCCCAACAGGTCCCCACCTCGATCCCCAACGCTGCCATCTCCAAGTGGCTCAAGGTCTTCCGCTCCGGCGAGGCTCCGCCGCCCCAGCGACGCCCTTCCGAAGAAGAGAAGAAGAAGCGCGAGACGAAATAGAGTTCAGACGCCCTGGAGGGCGTGATGAGGACTTTTTTTTGGATTCCAGTCCTCTCCCTACCCTGGTCGCGCAACTGGATAGTGGAAGGGACGGGGATGCCCGAGAGTCACGTAGTTTTATGACTCTTACTCATTCGAACTCTGCGGCGCTCCTCGCCCTTCCGCCTCTCCCCTCCGTCAGGTGAGCTTGAGGCTAGGAGCGCTCGCCCAAGCTCTTCTCGATCCGCTGGAGGGTGTCGCGGATGTCGACCAGGACGCCATCGTTCGAAGACGACGCCGGCGCCGGGGCACCACCCGCAACGAGATCGCGCTGCTCCAAGACCTTGTCACGGAACTCCAGCGCGTCCACGACTCCCGGTAGTCCCGCCTGCCCCATGCTGCTCCCTTCCCCCCCACCAGCCGTCTCGATCTTCAGGCTGCAGAGTCCGAAGTGTCGTAGCAGCGGGCCCTCCAAGACCGCCAGATCGGTGATCTTGTCGAGGGGGATGTTCTTCTGAACCTTGACCAAGATCCCCTTGCGGATGTTGAGCGAGCGCTCCGTCAGATCACATCCGAGGGCCTCGTACTGCTTCTTGTTGACGGCCATACCGAAGATCGCCCAAATGGGGATCAGCGGGATCGTGAAGAAGAGCACTAGCAAGGCAAAGAGCG
>JABSRK010000641.1 GCA_013213915.1 Planctomycetota bacterium | reverse complement strand
GGATGCTGTGGTGGTCCAGGGTCTCGCCATCTCGGTCGAGGTCTATGCTTCCATCGAAGGGTACGGCGTGTTCGAGGATGTTTCCGTCGTTGGCGACCATGTGGAAGGGTACGCGGTCGTAAGAGACATTCGTCGAGTCGCCCGAGAATTCCCCGCCGCCGTCGTTCCGTTTCACCACCAGGGCGATCCGGAAGAAGCGCGAGACGTCGCCGTTCAGGATTCGAAAGCGGTAGCGGCGCGCACGCACATCGAGGTAGGGGTCCCAGAGCCAGTTGACGGTCATGCGGTCGCCGAGGAATCCATCCGTATTGAAGGTGGCGAACCAGAGTTGGCCCCGCGTGTCCTCGACCTCGGTCCCTTCGTAACGCTCCGTGTCTTGTCCCCACGCCTTGCTTGCCAGCAGCAGGTTGACGTCGTAGTCCCGGTTGCCCCAGCTGTGTTTCCCCTGTGCGCAGCCACTCGGGAGTTTCAGGTTCACCTCGTCTTCGAGGCACTCGTTACCGCGGTCGAGCGCGCTGTACATGTTGAACATGGCGGCGTTGCCCTTGTAGACGTTCTGTGCGGTGTAATCGAGCATGTGATCGTGGAACCAGTGCGTGCTCATGGTCTCGCGCCAGTCTCCCGGGATGTTGATGCGACCCGCAGCAGGGCAGGCCTTTTCCACTCGCCGCCAGCCGCAGGCCGTCGGGTCTTGGTAGTCCGAACTTCCATAGGCGCGGGTCGCGTTTTCCTGGAGCTTCTGTGCGCGCGTGCAGGCCTGGCCACTGCCGTCGCGCAGCGGGGAGGGATACGAAACGACCATCGATTCGCCAGTCTCACACGGAGATGAAGCCCTGGGTTCGGTGGCATCCGGGTTGTTGCCGTGTGCCCTCTCCAGGGGGTCGTGCCCGGCCAGGATCATGGGCCAGTGATAGTCGTAGTGTTGGCCCGGTAGGAAGAAGGCCTGTGCGTAGCCGTCGCTCTCAGCGGGATTGTGGCCGTTGTGTTCGTGCGTCGTGATGAAGTGGTTGCCGAAGCCGCGGTTTGCGTCGAAGCGGATCGGGAGGGCGTTGTGGTTGCGGAAGAGAACCCCCTGCCCGTAGCGAGCGCTGAGCAGCTTCGGGGGCAGGGTCCCGTCGAAGGTCCAGAGTGTCTGGTGGTCCTGTACCGGCATCGCGGGGTGGAACTTGACCTCGATGCCCAGAGTGGTTCCTTCGGATCCCGCGTTTCCGGTGGTGTTGTGATAGAGCCCGTCGGGCGCAAACTCGCCACTGCGGTATCCGTGCCGCTGGGCCGAATCTCGCAGGCCGGTGTTGGTGCGCGCGCCCGCCACGACCGTCTCGGAATAGACCGACGGAAAGAACTCGTCCCAGCGTTGGTGCCCGTACTGCGGCCCCTCGGGGCGACCGTCGCAGTAGCTGCTGATGCCACCGGGTTCCATCGGGGAGAGGGGTCCCGTGGGGGTGTTCTCTATGCACTCCTCCCAGTCGTTTGTCCGCGACTGGTAGATTCCGTCGGAGGTCGACTCCTGTGCCGGGTAGGGGTGGATGTACTGCTGGAGCAGTGCGTCGAGTTCGGCTCCATCCACGGTACAGGTCGCGCAGTCATTCCCGTACTCGTCGTGTGGAGACGGGAACTTCAGCGGACAGGCTTCACAGGGCTCGGCGTTGCTCTCGCCGTGAACGCTGC
>JABSRK010000640.1 GCA_013213915.1 Planctomycetota bacterium | reverse complement strand
TTCAGACACACGGCGGCGAGATCCGCTGGCGCAACCTGTTCATTCGCGAGATCGGCGCCGATGAGGCCAACAGGGTCCTGGCGAAACGCGCGAGCACGGAGTTCGAGAGCGTCTTCAACGGAAGCGACTTCAGCGGCTGGGTCGGCCCGACCAACCACTACGTGGTCGACAACGGCGCCATCCGCTGCCAGCCACACAAGGGCGGGACGATCTACACCAAGGCGACCTACGCCGACTTCGTGGCCCGCCTCGAGTTCAAGCTCCCCCCTGGCGGCAACAACGGCCTCGCGATCCGCTACCCGGGCGACGGGGACGCCGCGTTCATCGGCATGTGTGAACTGCAGGTCATCGACAACACCCACCAGAAGTACGCCAAGCTCAAGGAGTGGCAACTCCACGGCTCGGCCTACGGCATGGCCCCGGCACACCGTGGCTTTCTCCGACCGCCCGGCACGTGGAATTTCCAGGAGGTCACAGTCAAGGGAGCGACCATCACCGTCGAACTCAACGGCTATGTCATCCTCGAGACGGACCTGTCCAAGATCAAGAAGCCTCTCTCGGGCAACGCCCACACCGGCCGGACCCGCACGGAGGGCCACTTCGGGTTCGCGGGCCACAGCGATCCGGTCAGCTTTCGCAACGTGCGGATCAAGCGCCTCTGACGGCAACCAGCCCACTCCGCACGGCCCAGATCGATGGCTGGCGCTCCGGTAGCATGGGCCCGTCATGCCGTACGACCCCGATCGGCACGGCCCGCGACGAATCGTCGGGCCGGGCTTTCGTGAGCAGGTGTACGCCGTCGTCAAGACCGTGCCGCGGGGACGGGTCACGACCTACGGCGATGTCGCTGCGCGCCTCGGGCTGCGTCGCGTCGCACGCCACGTTGGTTTCGCCCTCGCCGCTCTCGAGCCAGGCCAGGACGACGTGCCCTGGCACCGCGTCGTGAACGCGAAGGGGCGAATCAGCGCTCGCAACACCGACGCGGCACCATGCAACCAACGGTGTCGCCTGACCGAGGACGGCGTCGTCGTGACGGACGACGGACGCGTCGAGAGCTTCCCTGGCATCCGCCACGTCTTTTGATCAGGTTGACCCAAGTCGGACACCCCGCCTCATCGAGCAACCACGTGATAGGCTCCGCCCCCTGGAGAGTTGCCATGCGCCTTCTCGTTCTCGCCGCCATCGCCCTGCCCCTCGCCGGCCAGGACCTTCGCCTTCCGGCTCTCTTCTCGGATCATATGGTCCTGCAACGCGACCAGAAGGTGGCGGTGTGGGGCTGGGGAGCGCCCGGCAAGCACGTCCAGATCTCGTCGTCGTGGGGGGACGACGCCCGCGCCCACGTGTCCTCCACGGGAGCGTGGAGCACAACGCTGAAGACGCCCGGCGCGTCCGTCGATCAGAAGCTGACCGTGACGTGCGACGACGCGACCCGCGCATTCAACGATGTCGCGATCGGTGACGTGTGGCTGTGTTCGGGGCAATCCAACATGGAGTGGCGCCTCAACCAGACGCGCAAGCCTGGCCAGACCGAAGAGGACTTCATGAAGGAACTGGGCCCGACCGACATCCCGGGCGTGCGCCTCTTCACCGTCCAGAACGCTATCGCTCCGGCGCCCAAGTCCGACGTCGCGGGAACGTGGGCCCGAAGCGATCAAAGCGCGGCGCTGGGG
>JABSRK010000064.1 GCA_013213915.1 Planctomycetota bacterium | reverse complement strand
TCAATGTGATCAAGGGCGAGATGTCGATCGTCGGGCCGCGCCCCGAGCGCCCGGTGTTCGTTGACCAGTTCCGTCACCAGATCGTGAACTATGACGCGCGCCACATGGTGAAGCCCGGAATCACCGGACTCGCCCAGGTCTACCATCACTACGATGAGACCGTGCGCGACGTGAAGCGCAAGCTCGGGTACGACCTGCTCTACGTGAAGAAGATGTGCCTGATGGTCGATATCGCCATCCTCTTCCTCACGTTCCGCTGCCTCACCGGTCGCGGCGCGCGGTAGAACTCGCGGTCTCGCCGTCGACGTTAGTATGGACGCCGTGAGCGCATCTGCCGTGGCCCGATCCGTGACCGACGTCATGAACGCCATCAGCGTTGACGTGGAGGACTACTACCAGGTCCTAAATTTCCAGGGCCGGATCGACCACTCGGAATGGGACGGATTCGAGTCGCGGGTGGAGCGCAATACGGACACAGTCTTGCAGGCGTTCGCCGATGCTGGGGTGAAGGGGACGTTTTTCACGCTGGGGTGCGTCGCAGAGCGTAATCCCGAGCTGGTTCGTCGGATCGTCGACAGCGGGCACGAACTCGCGAGCCATGGGTGGTCCCACGCACCGATCACCTCGCTGACAGAGGCGGTCGCTGCGGATGAGATGGTCCGGTCGAAGGCGCTCCTCGAGGACCTGGGCGGGGTCCCGGTCCTCGGCTTCCGGGCGCCATCCTTCAGCGTCACGGAGAGCACGCGCTGGGCGCTGGACGCGCTCCTCGAAGCAGGGTACCGGTACGACTCCAGCGTCTTCCCCGTGCGCCATCCGGATTACGGCATGCCCGCTGCACCAGACGAGATCCATCGGATCGAGGCGCCGTCAGGACGGACGATTGTCGAGTTCCCCATGACGGTCGCGCGCTTCCTGGGGCGCGCCGTGCCGGTGGCTGGTGGTGGCTATTTTCGCTTACTGCCGTACGGGGTCACCCGATGGGGATTGCGACAGGTCAACCGGCGCGGGCGGCCGGGGGTGTTCTACCTTCACCCGTGGGAGCTCGATCCCGACCAACCAGATCTGCGGGATCGTGCTTCTCGGCTAGGCGCCTTTCGTCACTACACTGGGTTGAAGAAAACCGCGCCGCGGCTCCGGAGGTTGCTGAAGCAGTTTCGCTTCACGTCATTGCAAGACGTGCTCGTGGAGCGCGGTTTTCTGTAGGTCTGACTTCGCTCCGACGCCGTCACGCGACCGCGTGCATTACCACTGCGCGACCGGGCGGTCCTTGCGGCGCACCGTGCGCAGCGCCGCCCGCGGGTCGGCCAGGGAAGCGGCGGCCATCAGGCGATCGTAGAGCGGTCGGCTGGTCTTTGATCTGCCGACCGCCAGCGCCAGGTGATGGAAGGTGTAGGCATCGTACGGCTCGGCGACCAGCAAGGGGGTGAGCATGTCGGAGAGCTTGTCCGTCACCCTGGCCCGGACGAGCGCGTTGACGACGAGAACGGGATCGAGCGCGCTCAAGGACGCCGGGTCCTCCAGCAGCGCCTCGAGGCCCTTCCTGGCACCTGGTTTTTTCTCGAGCAAGGCCCCATATGCCGCGATGAACTGCAGGAACGGGTCGGCCTCTCGCATGGAGGTCGGGAGCCCAGCCGCCGTCTTGCCGGCATCGACGGTTTGCCCGACCCGATACAGGATGTGGGACTTGGTGGCCAGGTCTCTGTCGGCCGGCTCTGCGATCCGACCGGAGAAGGCGAGGGCGGCTTCGTTCGCATCGAGTTCCAGGGCGGCGTCGCGGAGATCACGGGCGAGGTCCGGGGCGATCGGGCCCTTGCCGAGGTGCCCGTCGATGAGGATGTCCACGTTCGCGGCGCTCGTGTTCCTCATGGTCGCGATTGCGGCCAGGTAGACGACGAGAGGGTCCTGGATGCCGGCGGCGATGCGCGGCGCCATGAGCGTCGCCGCCGCCTTGGCGGAGCCGTAGCGGAGCAGGGTCCATGCCTTGAAGAGGTCGATCCAGGGCGCCTCCTCGACCTGTGCGGAGCGGGCGGCGCTCAACCCTCTGAGGCAGGCATCCTGGAGCATCCCTGCGGCGGAGAACGCGGTTGCCCTGGCAAATAACTCCGCCGTCAGCGGCGCCCGTTCGGGGTGTGAGGCGAGGTGCTCGGCGAGTTCGGTCATGGACGTGCGCCACACGCGTGGGGTGTCGTACATGCGCGCCGCGACCTCGGACGCTTTCTTGCAGTCCCCGGCCCGGAGGTGCCAGAGGAACCGCGCGAAAGACCGGGGCCCGGCCGGAGGATCACGACCGGCCAGCGCCAGCACGGAATTGCGCACCTCGCGTTCGGCAGGGGTCTTGGGTGAGGGGAGGGCCTTGAGCGCCTCCGGGTAACTGCCTCGCGCCGCGTGGCAGATGCAAAGCAGAAGGCGTGCGTGCCGGTCGCGCGGCAGGACCCGCACCGCTTCGTCGAGCAACGCGCTGGCGCGCCGGGTGTCGCCGAGCATGAGCGCGGCCTCTCCGCCGAGGCGCTTGATCATGCCGTTCGTGGGTGCGGCGGAGATGGCTTCGTCGAGCAGCTCCAGCGCGGCTCTGGGATCGTTGTCCGCGACCAGGAAGCGTAGCCAGGTGACGTACACTGCGACCCGGTCGGCGTGCTGTCGGGCGTTGATGGCGCGGCGCAACGTTGCCAGGCCTTGGGCTCTCTGACCGCGTCCGAGCTGGATACGGGCGGTTTCGAGGACAAGCCGTGGCTTCGCGTTGTCGTCGATCTGGCCGAGGAGGGTAATGGCCTTCTCGGCGCCTCCCCACAGGCCGGCCGCGAGCTGGGACTTGAGAGCGGCTTGGATGCCTGTTTGCGTGAGGTTTGATTCCGCGTTGGCGAGATCGAAGACGGAGGCGACTTCGTGATGGGCGCCCGACGCCGATGCCAGTTGCATGAACAGGTTGTATGCGATCTCTTTCTGATCACGGCGCCGCAGAAGGACCAGCGCATCGCAGGAGCCGAGGTAGTTACCCGCGCGGTGGTGGCTGCGCGCCAGCAGTTGGAGCGTGCTCTCAGTGAGCTTCGATTTCCGTGGGAGGTCCTTGTACACCTTGGCGAAAACTCTCGCGGCCCGGTCGTATTCTCTCGCGGTATCGAAGAGGCGCCCCATGGCGAGCCGGCGCCGGTAGTCGTCGTTGTCTGTTGCCTTGAGTCCGCGACTAATCACTTTGGTCGCGGCCTTGGCCTGGCCGGACTTCACGAGTGCCTTGCCGAGGTCGTGGAGAAATTCCGGGTCTTGGCCGTACTTGGCATCGAGAGGAAGCAGCGCCTCGACCGCTTCCTTCCATTGCTGACCACTGAGATGAGCCTTGCCGAGTCGCAACTGGATCTCGTCGTTGCCTGGCAGGACCTTCAGCGCGTTGCGTGCCACCGTGGCAGCCCGGGCCCAGTTACCCTGTGCGATCTCGATGTCGATGAGCACGAGACGAACGCCGACTTGCTGCGGGTTCTTCTCGAGTGCTGCACGTGCCTCCGTGTGGGCTTCCTCGAACCGGCGCTGGGCCAGGTATGCACTCGCGCGCATCCACGGAATCAGCGGGTCCGCGGGCTCGAGCTTCTCGAGTTCCGTGAGTTGCCGGTGAACGTAGCCCCACTTCTTGTGGTCGAGGGCCAGTCGCGCGCCGACGCGCCACGGATCAGCGAGATTCGGCAGACGCGACTGGACATGGCGCAGGACCCTCAGGGCCTCGTTCCAAGCTCCGCGTTCCGATTCGAGTTGGGCGACGCGTATCCCAACGTAGGGGTTCTCCGGGTCCTGGAGACGCAGGTCTCGTGCCTGTGCGAGCGTCTTGATGCCCGCTCCGACCTTGCGATACATCTTCACCAGGGTACGGAGGATCAACGCGTGGTCTTCGCTGTCCCGGTTGCGGAACTGGGTCTGGAGCGCTTTGACGAGGACTGAGCGGGCCTCCGCTTCCTCGCCCATCTTGGTGTACACCCGAGCGACGTCCAGGACCGCCGTCGCGTCTCGCGGCGTCAGTTCCTGCGCATGACGCAGGTAAGTCAACCCCTGCCCGAGCTCTCCAGTCATCTCGTAGGCGCGCCCCAGGGTCAGGTTGAAGGCTGACGTGTTCGGGCGCATGCCGTGGGCTCGCACGAGGTAGGGAATGGCTTCGTCGTACCTCTCCTGCGTGAAGAGCGCCCAACCACGATAGAAGCACGCCCAGTAGTTCCTGGTTTCTGTCTTGATCCAGTCCTCGCTCAGCGCTGCGAGCTTGCCGTTCTCGCCCGAGAGATAGTAGAGACGGGCCAGTTGGGGGTTGAGGGTGGCCTGACCGAACGTCTCGATGGCGCCTTCGAGGATCGCGATACCTTCGTCGCAGCGATCCGCAGCCTCCGTGGCTTTGCGAATGAGCTCGAGCGCGCGCATCTGGGCTTCGTGCAGGCGTGAGCGGTGCTCCGTTTCGGAAATGGACTCGGGCGTGATCGCGATGATCTCGGTGCAGGTCCTCAGCACCGCGTCAATGTCGTTGCGCTGGTATGCGATCTGGGCGAGTTCCACTCGGCTCTGGAACGACCCCGCGTCAGCGTCAGCCGTCCGGCGCAGGGTCGATTGGAGATCTCTGAGTGCCGCCCGCGATTGCGTGATGAGGCTCTTCAGGCTGCGATCGTCCATGAACCCGAACGTGCCCGAGAGGTGCTGGAAGCCGTCTTCGAAGACCTGCTCGAATTCCTGCTGCTTGGCCGTGAGCATGAGGTCGACCTGCTTCTTCGTCCGCCCTGACCGACCCTGGCCGAGGTGGGCCTCGAACAGATCCGTGATCTTCTGGCGCAGCTCGCGTACGCGGGCTGCGTCGATGATGACGTTGGCTTCCAAGAGGTTGGGATCTTCGGGATTTTCCTTGAGGGCGTCCTGGAGGAGGCTGCGGGCGGCCACGGATTCCCCGAGGGCGGCCATGATGTCGATGGTTTGCCGAAGGGCCCGTTGGCGGAACCGCTGGTTGTCCAGCAAAGGGGCGAGTGTGTCGCGGGCCCGGGTGGGGCGGCCCATCCTGAACAGACCGACGCCGAGGTAGAAGCGCACCTCGGGGTCCTCGGCCTCAGACATGGCGACTTGCAGTAAGTCCACGGCCTCAGCGTACTTACCAGCTTCAAAGGCGGCCTTTCCATCGGCCGCGAAGTCCCCACCACATCCAGGCAGGACAGCCGCGAGGCAGACGGCGGCCAGGCTGAGGAGGAGTGCTCGCCGTCTCATGTCCCCGTCCCTTCTCCCATTTCCTCGCTCCGATAGCGGGTTTGTGCCCTCGCGTGCCGACCGCACCGGTCAGTAGGGTATCGGCAGCACCGGGTGGTACGCCACAACATGTCTGGATAACACGAGATGCGTCGGGACGCCCACGTCGTTTCGGACTTGCGCAAGCGGCTGCCGCGGGATTCTCTGAAGGGGCATGCCCATCCTCGCTGCGGACCTCGGTGGAACCCGATCGCGTGTCGTCGTCGCGGACGTCGACGGGGCCGTGGTCACGCGCGCGGAGGCCGGGTCCGGCAACCCCGTTCGGGTCGGAGTGGAGCGAGCCAGCGAGGGCCTGCGGGCGGCGGCTGAACAGGCGATGCGCATGGCGGGCGGCCCCGACATCGTCGCAGCGGCGGTTGGCATGGCGGGATTCTCGCACCGAGCTGCGCCCAAGGTCGTCGCCGCTGCTCTCGATGCGCTCGCGGTACGGCCCGTGGTGCGCGTCCTCGTCGACGACGGGGCCATCGCGTTCCGTGCCGCCTTCGCTGGACCATCGGGGGCGCTGGTCATGGCCGGTACCGGGAGCGGAGCGCGAGCGCGCGGCGAGAAGGGGACGGTCATTCTCGGGGGATGGGGGGGCGAACTGGGCGACGAGGGAAGCGCCCACGACATCGGGAGAGAGGCTGTGCGGGCGTGCCTGCGCGCTGCGCAGTTGGGTGAGCGGCTCCCTGTACTCGGGAACGACGTCCTCGCACACGCGGGCGTGGCCGAGGTCCGGTTCTTGCCCGACCTGGTTCGTAGCGGCGAGCTTCTCCTCGCGGATCTGTGCGCCGTCGTGATGGCGGCGGCCCAGGAGGGGGACGAGGTCGCCCACGGGATCCTCGTCGGCGCATCACGGTCTCTCTACGCGCAGGCGTTGGCTGCGGCGTCGGCTGCCGGCGTGCCTGACCAGACGGCGCTCGCCACCACGGGTTCGGTGCTCGCCTCCGGGGCCGTTCGTGAGGGGCTGGATGGGTGTTGCACCCGTGGTCCCTTCACGCCGGGACCTCACATCGACGAACCTGTGCTCGGTGCCGTGGCCCTGGCCAGAGACGCGCTCGCTGCCGGAGGGACTGTCCCCCCCGGCTGGTAGCGTTGCCACAGGAGGCTGCGCCATGGCGTCGCCGCCACCGCGGTGTCCGCTTCGCCTCGCCGGCCTTGAAGGGCGCTACCGGCGGACCGCGCGACCCTCGACGAGGGCGACCTCGCGCCGCGCCACCATCCCGACGCACTGAGGAAGCAGCGCGCACTCCTGCTCGAACACACGAGCAGCGAGGGTGTCTGGGTCGTCGTCCCACAGCACGGGAACGGTCTGCTGACCGATGATGGGCCCCGCGTCATATTCGGCAGTGACGAAGTGGACCGTACAGCCGGAGACGCGCATTCCGGAGGCGATGACGGCTTCGTGGACGTGATGGCCGTACATCCCCTTGCCGCCGAAGAGGGGCAGGAGGGCCGGATGGATGTTGATGGTCTTGCCAACGTACGCGTCCGGGATCGGCCACCTCTTGAGATAGCCGGCCATGACGACGAGATCGACCCTGGCAGCGTCGAGGGCGTCGGTGAGGGCATCCGCCTCGCACACCTGGCTCGCGATGTCAAACGCGCTGGCGTGTTCGAGGGCTCTCACGCCGGCTTTCGAAGAGACCACCAGGACGGTCTCGGTCGGTAGTGATCCAGCGCGCTCGAGCTCGAGCAGATTCTGGAGCGAACGCCCAGTGCCGGAGACCAGGATCGCGGTGCGTGTCATGCCGGTTCGATCGCGATGACGACCTCGAGGTCGTCGATGGAAAACGTCTCGCCAGACGCGGCGGTGTCAGCGATCATGACCTCGGACGCAAGCACCTCGGATGCGATGCGTTGTTCGTGGGTCGCCGCTGCCGTGACGACGTCAGGCGATCCCCAGAGCCCAAGCTGTATCCGCTGCGTGACCTCAAATCCGGACTTCTTCCGGGCATTCTGAACGCGGTTGATGATCTCGCGAGCGTAACCCTCGAGACGCAGCTCGTCGGTGATCTGGGTGTCGAGGGCCGCCATGTAGCCACCTTCGGCCGCGACCGCGTACCCTTCTCGACCTGATCGTTCGACGAGCAGGTCGTCGTCTCGCAGGGTGATCGCTTCGCCGTCGATGTCGAGGGTGACCTCGCCGTCGGTTTCGAACGACGCGATCTGCGCGTCATCGAGCGCCGCGAGCAGGCTGCGGATCTTCCCGAGTTGCTTGCCGTAGCGCGGACCGAGGATCGGCAGGTTCGGTTTCACGGTGACCGTGCAGTAGGCCCCGCTGCGCTCGGCGACGAAGAGCTCTTTCACGTTGAGCTCTTCCCTGACCTCCCGGCCCAGGGCGTCGTCGAGGAGGCCGTCGAGTGCTTCGCGATCGGGTCCCGAGGCCACCAGGCGGGGCAGGGGGCGCCGCACGCCGATTTTCGCTTTCTCGCGGGCGGCGCGTCCGAGGCGTACGACGTCGAGGATCGCGGCCATCTGCCGTTCGAGCTCCTCGTCGATGAGCGACAGGTCGGACTCAGGCAAGTCGCCGAGGTGGACGGAATCGAGGCCACTGCCGTCAGGATGAAGCGCCAGATAGAGCGCGTCGGCGGACATGGGAGCCACCGGCCCAAGCAGGAAGGCGATGGTTTCGAGCGCAAAGAAAAGGGTCTGGTACGCGGCCGCCTTGTCGTCCGCGTCAGTGTTCTTCCAGAACCGTGCTCGGTTGCGGCGGATGTACCAGTTCGACAGCTCGGTATCGATGAACCGACCCAGCATGCGCGTTGCTCGGCGCGGGTCGTAGCCGTCCATGGCGGCGCGGAAATCCCGAATGAGTGAATGCGTGCGTGACAGCATCCAGCGATCCATGGGGACACGGTCTGACGACGCCGGCGCAGCCCGATCGGGGCTCCACCCATCGATGGTCGCGTAGGTCGCGAAGAAATTGAACGACGGCCACAGGGTGCCGAATACCTTTCGGCTGACCTCGCCCACGCTCGCGGCGTCGAAGGACTTGGGCAGCCAGGGCTCGGACCCCGCGAGCAGGTACCAGCGGAGCGGGTCGGCACCGTATTCATCGATGACGGCCCAGGGGTCCACCGTGTTACCCAGGGACTTGGACATCTTCTTGCCGCGCTTGTCGAGGACGAGCCCGTTGACGATCACGTTCTTGTAGGGGACCTGGTCGAACAGGAGCGTCCCGATGGCCAGGAGGCCGTAGAACCACCCCCGTGTCTGGTCGAGGCCCTCGCAGATGAAGTCGGCCGGGAACGACTGCTTGAACACGTCCTCGTTGTCGAACGGATAGTGTCGCTGGGCGAACGGCATCGCACCCGAGTCGAACCAGCAATCGATGACGTCGGGCACGCGCCGATAGACGCCGGGCTCGCCGTCCTTGGTCCACGTCACGCCGTCGATCCAAGGCTTGTGGACACGTAGGTGTTCGCTCAGAGTCGCGTCGGCGTTCCGCGCCGCCTCAAAACGAGAGAACGCTTGTGGGTTGCGCTCGAGGATCTCGGCGACCGAGCCGATGCAGTCGATGGCGCCGGTCTCGTCGTTGACCCAGATGGGCAGGGGCGTGCCCCAGAATCGCTCGCGAGACAGCGCCCAGTCGACGTTGTTGCGGAGGAAATCGCCGAAGCGTCCTTCCTTGATGTTGTCGGGGTGCCAGTTGACCGTACGGTTCAGCTCGATGAGCCGGTCCTTCATGGAGGTCGTCTTGACGAACCATGATTTGCGGGCGTATTGGATCAGGGGATCTTCCTGGGCGCGCCAGCAGAACGGGTAATCGTGGGTGCACTGGCTCTGGTGGAACAGCAGGTTGCGCTCCTTCAGGTCCCGGATGATGGACTTGTCCGCGTCCTTGATGTACATGCCGGCGAGGTCGCCACATTCGGGCGACATCGATCCGTCGGGCTCGACGAGCTGCAGGAAACCGATGCCCTTCTCGCGACACACCGCCGTGTCGTCTTCGCCGAAGCCCGGCGCGAGATGAACGATGCCCGTTCCGCTGCTGGTCGTGACGAAGTCGCCCTCGATGACGACGTGAGCCTGTCCGCCCTCAGGCGTCCTGAAGTCGAACAGAGGTTCGTAGCTCCAGCCGACGAGCTGGGCGCCCTTGATCGTGTCGACGACGACGTGCTCGTGATCGCCAAGGACGCGCTCCTCGAGCGCCGCAGCGAGGATGAGCACCTCGTCGCCTACGTCGCACGCGACGTAGGCGAGCTCCGCTCCGACGGCCAGCGCACAGTTGCTCGGCAGGGTCCACGGGGTCGTCGTCCATGCCAGCATCGACGTGGGTTTCTCGAAACCGCGGTCTTCAACGACCCGGAAACGGATGGTGACGGAGGGGTCCTGTACCTCCCGGTAGCCGAGTCCGACTTCGGCTGACGAGAGTGCCGTCCCGCCCTGCGGCCACCACCAGACGACCTTGTGACCCTGGTAAAGCAAGTCCTTCTTGTAGAGCTCCGACAACGCCCACCACACGGATTCGACGAAGCTCTCGTGATAGGTCACGTACGGGGCATCGAGATCGAGCCAGTAGCCGATGCGTTCCGTCAGTCGCTCCCACTCGTCCACGTATGCGAACACCGACTCGACACATCGCTTGGTGAACGACTCGACGCCGTGTTGCTTGATGGCGTCTTTGCCGTGGATGCCGAGGGCTTTTTCGACCTCGACTTCGACAGGAAGTCCGTGGGTGTCCCAGCCAGCCTTGCGCTCCACCATGAACCCCGCGAGGTCGCGGTACCGGCAGATGGCGTCCTTCAGGGTGCGCGCGAGGACGTGGTGGATTCCAGGGCGGCCGTTGGCCGTGGGTGGCCCCTCGTAGAAGGTGAACGGAGGAGCGGCCGCCCGGCGGTCGAGAGCCGCTCGGAATACAGAGTGCTCACGCCAGCGGTCGAGGACACGCTGCTCGAGCTCCTGCTGCCGTCTTGGGCCGGTGATCTCCTCGTACATGGCTCGGGGACTGTATGTGATCGGCGCCGCGGTCTCAAAGCCTGCGCAGCACGGCTTTCACCAGCCGGTTCAACTTGGGCTCGGCTTCGCCAGCGACCTGGAGGATCTCGGGCAAGCTGACCGGCACCAGGGCGTCGGGGAGGCAGGAGTCGGTGATGATCGAGAACCCGAGGACCTTCAGCCCGGAGTGCACCGCGACGATCACCTCGGGAATCGTGCTCATGCCGACGACGTCGGCGCCCAGGGTCCGGAGCATGCGATATTCTGCGCGGGTCTCGAGGTTGGGCCCGAGTACCGAGACGTAGACACCCTTCTGCACGGGCAGGCCTTCTTCGGTCGCGCAGGCGATGGCGAGTTCCATGAGTTCCCGGGTGTACGGTTCGCACATGTCGGGGAACCGCGGGCCGAGTGCTTCGTCGTTGCAGCCCACGAGCGGGTTGCCGCCCATGAGGTTGATGTGGTCTTCGATGACCATGATGTCGCCCTTGGACCACTGCGGGTTCAGGCCGCCGCAGGCGTTGGACACGATCAGGGTGTTGATGCCCAGCGCTTTCATGACGCGTACAGGGAACGTGATGTCCTGGAACGTGTAGCCCTCGTAGGCATGGAACCGACCGCGCATTGCGACCACGGTTCGGCCCTCAAGCGTGCCGAGCATCATCTCTCCCGCGTGGCTCTCCACCGTGCTCGTCACGAAGTGGGGAATGTCGCCGTATGGGATCGTGATGGCGTCTTCGACATCGGTGCGAAGGCTCGATAGCCCGGTCCCGAAGATGATGCCGACGTCGGGGGAGAGATCAGGGGCCTGGGCGCGGACGTAGTCGGCGGCCTCGGAGATGCGGTCAATCAGAGACTTCGACATGGCTCAGAATATGGGGGTGGCGCCGTCACTATTGAGGACGAATGCGATGGTGTCGCGGAACTCCTTGATGAAGCGATCAAGGAGGGGGAGCAGGCGCAGGTAGTCCATGGCGTTGCCCCCGGCGCTCTTTTCCAGCCGTCGGATGGCTGATGCGGCGTCGAGGGCAGCCGCCTCGCGACGAATGCGGGCAGCGATGGCGGGGGGCGCGTTCGTTGCCGCGGCGATGCGGCGGTGTGCCCCCAGGGCGTCGCCCGTGAGCAGGAGCAGGATCGCCCCGTCGAGATCGGCCGTTCCAGCAGGTGCCGGTCGCAAGCTGAACAGCCGTCGGTTCAGGTCGGCCGGTACGAATGACTTGAACTTAAACGTTCGCGTGTTGCGCCCCAGCTTCGCTTCGAAGGACGTCTCGTCGACCTTCAAGAGCGTCCACGGGATGTCGCGCGTCCCGGTGGAAGAGAGGAGCTGGATGCGGTCCTTCTTGATCGGTTCGGCCGCGACCCGCCGGAGAAACCCGTCGCGCAAGCGGTTCAGCGCCTCCACGAGCGCGACGTCCTCCGCGATCAGCTTCTTCCAGGCGTCCGTGCGCAGATCCTGGGCCGCGAGCAGGAGCAGTTGCTTGGCCTGGGCCGGATCGTATGACGTTCGCAGCAGGCTGAACGCGGCCTTGCGCGCTGCGAACCCGGCGCGGTGGTCGTTGGCCCGGTCGGCGGTGACCTTGGTTTGCTGAGCGGTATTGACCGCTAGAAGATCGGCCTTGACGTTATCCCTTAACTCCCGGATGGGATTGAGCCGGGGATCGGGGTCGATGTCGGCGCTGACGTTCTCGAGTCGAGCTTGCAGGATCGTCCTCGCTTCGTCGAAGTTCTCTTTGGCCAGCAGCTGCCTGGCCGCGTCGCAGTCGGCCTGGGTCTTGTCTTGTGCTGCGGTCGTGGTCTTCATGATGCGGCTGCGTAATGTCTCGTGATGTCTCGTGAAGCCGCGCAATTCCTCGGCACGCAGTCCGGTCAGGGCCATGGCCGCCGCAGAACCCCACTCTTCAGCAACGATGGCTGCGTCGATCGACGCCAGCAAGGCGTCGAGCTTCGCCTGGGCGACCACCGCCTTTTGCCGAGCGGCCTCCTCGCTAGCGAGGCGGACCTGGCGCAGGCCGTCAGCCTCTGTCCGCAGCCGATCGAGGTCGTCCCTGGAGGTCGCGACCAGTTGCTTCCACGCCGACGTGTCTTCGTGCTTGGCGACGAACGCTTCGAGGCGTGAGACGAGCGGCGCCAAGGTCTCTTCGGTGCGCTTCGCGCCGATCAGCCGGGCGTTGTCCAGCCGCCAGGTCTGGATCGTCGGGATCGCTTCCAGGTAGAGCTTGTTGTCATCGGCGGGCTGTGGCCCCGGCACGTTGACGACGGGCTTGTTCGGGCCCTCCGGTTTGTCGGGCTGGGTGTCCCGATTGCCGAAGATGACGAACGCTGCAACCGCGAGCCCCACGACGACGACCGTGGCGGCGACGAGAACGCCGTTGCGGTTGCGGCTCCCCATCTGGGTGCTGGCCCGCTCCAACTCCTCGAGCAGAGCGGTTGCGGTCGCCGGACGCTTGTCCGGGTTCTTCCGCATCATCTTCCCTATGACCTGCGAAATGGAGGCCGGAATGTTCTTGGCCTTCTCGCGGACCGGTGTCGGTTCCTCGTCGATCTGCTTCCTGATGATCTCTCGTGCGGACTCGCCCTGGAACGGCGTTTCACCCGTCACCAGCCGATAGAAGGATGCACCGAGGGAGTAGATGTCACTGCGGGTGTCAACCGCCTTGCCTTGGGCTTGTTCGGGGGAAATGAAGTGGGGAGTCCCGAAGATGCCGTCGTCGTCCTCGTGGTGCTCACCTGCTTGGGATCCGGTTTCCCGCACGGTCTTGGCGGCGTCGCGTGCGAGTCCGAGGTCAGCGATCTTCACCACGCCTTCGGCGTTCACCATGAGGTTGTCGGGCTTGATGTCTCGATGGACGAGGGATTTCTTTTCGGCGTACTCGAGACCCTTGGCCGCGTCGATCACGATGGCGAGCGCCAGGTCGGCACCGATCGTCCCTTCCCGCGTGGCGAGGTCCTGCACGCTCCCGTTTTCGATGTACTCCATCGAGTAGAAGTGCAGGCCGCCTTCGGAGCCGACGTCGTAGACCTGGACGATGTTGGTGTGATTGAGCCGCCCCGCTGCTTGCGCCTCTTTCTGGAACTTGGAGACGAACGCCGGGTCCTCGGCGATCTTCGGGGACAGGATCTTCAGGGCGACGGTCCGATTCAGGCTCGTCTGATTGGCCCGGTAGACGGTTCCCATCCCACCGCGGCCGATGCGCTCGAGGATGCGATAGCCACCGACCGTCTTGCCAACGAGGCCGCGGGCGCCCTGGCCGGCGTCGACGAGGAAGGTGAGCTGGGTTTCGCCCGCCTGGATGCAGTCGCCGTGGCGGAGCGCTGCGTCGCCAATCGAGCGTTCGTCATTGACGTAGGTGCCGTTGCTCGACCCGAGGTCGCGGACGATGAACTTCCCGTTCTCGAGATCGAAGCGGAAGTGTCGCCGACCAACTGTGGCCGTGAAGTTTCGGCGCAAACTTTGGAGTTACGCGGCGGTCAAAGGCTGCGAACGCGTGATTTAGTTCTGTCGATGCCCAATTGTAATGCGATTGGTGACTTTCTGGTGTTGAATAATCTTGTAGAAGACCTGAGAATCGCCGCCAATTGATTTGAGGTTGATCAGGATTTTATCATGGCTTGGCATCGTGCGGCGGTAAGCGCCGCACTCTTTCTTTTTGGCTCGGTTCTCTCGGCCACGGCGCAGGACGTAACGCTTTCCTCACCGGATGGTGCAGTAGAGATCACTGGCGACCTACTTGGGTTCGACGGCCAATTTTATCGTGTTGATACTCAGTTCGGAGAACTGACGGTCGACGGGTCAGGCGTGACCTGCGATGGACCAGGTTGCCCAAA
>JABSRK010000639.1 GCA_013213915.1 Planctomycetota bacterium | reverse complement strand
CTCGAAAAACGCGATTCCCTCGGGTCCGTCGCGTTTCGGAAGACCGAGTCCGTCACGATAGAAGCGAATCGAGCGATCGAGGTCAGAAACGCCGAGGGTAGTTTGGGGCTGCATTCTGCTCCCGTTCGTGCTGCCTATAACGCGATGGGGCGCTGAGCTGCGCCCAACAGCGATGACTGCCGACGCTGGGGCACCACGCTCTTCGCCAGAATCTCGTATTGGGGCCAGATCCCTTCCCTGTTCCTGTTGGACAGAATGTCTACTACTCGGGCCGAGCGAAAACGAAGCCGGAAGTTTCTATGCCCAGCTTGAACTTCCCGTACTCTCGATTGCGGTCTCGTGCTCCAGTCTTTCCCAAATGCCCATGGTCAATTCCGCAGGTGTGTTTTCGGTTTGGGTGGCGGCTCACACCTTGGTGACGCTGGGGCGCTGTTTGGCGCCGCGCTTACACTCCTCGCGACTGCCTCGTCCAGGAACTGAGGACCTCTAGATCCTTATCTTTCTCGAAGGAGAACGCGGGAAGACGACTATGAACAACATGGACCTCTTAGACCTCGGGAAGTGCTATCTCTGTCCGCAGCCGAATTATCTGTTCGCCTACGGAGCCCGACCTGCCATCGAATTCCCTGATTTCCCCTCTTTCGGCGACATCATGCACGTCCAACGGTGTAGAGTGGGACTTTGGAATTCCTACCCGCCGGACTCCGCCCGAGCATCTTTTCGAGGCGACCCGGACGACGCAATCCGCTGAGGAGCGCGGGCAGGACTGAGGCTTGGGGTGGAAGTTCCAGGCGACTAAGGCAGAACCGGAGTCCGGTCTTGCTTGGAAGGGGCCGTGTCATCCCCCTTGCTACGGGAAGATGGAGGAACTGGGAGCGTGAGTCATTCGCGGCAAGAAGTAGAGGGAGCCTGGCGGCATTTCGTCGAAGTCGGGGACAGTGGCGACTGGAATGCCTGGGCGGATCTCCACAGCGAAGAGGGTGTCTGGATGGAACATGCGTTCGGCATGATTCAGGGGCGAGAGAAAATCCGTGAGGTCATCACCCGGGTGATGAAGCCCGTGCCAATGATGCTCTTCCCCATAGAGTGGCACGTCATCGAGGGCGACCGGGTGGTCTTCTATCCGTGGCAGGTCCTGCCGGACCCCAAGGGCGGCGATGAGTCGTATCGCTTCGGGTGCGTCACGATTCTTGAGTACGCGGGCGAGGGCCTGTGGTCCTACCAGGAGGATCTCTACAATCCGCGGGAGGGCGAGCAGGTGATCAAGCGGTGGCTTGCCGACGGCGGCGAACTGGCGGCCTCCCCGGAAGCGCTCGGTCTGCGCGACGGCTGACCCGGCTCGAACCGACCGCCTGTCGGTCAATCCGACTCGTCGGGGGTCTGCCGGGGTGCAGTGCCCGTGGGGCGAGCGCGCTCCCCGCGCGATCGATCGTGGGACTCGCCGCCCTCGGCTTCCTGTTCATTGTCGCCTGTTCCGCTCTACTGCGTCGGCGGGTTCGCCATCCCTCGCTGGGGTTCCGACGGGCTCTCTTGTCCATTGCTCATGCGCCATTGGAAGACCACTGGGGAGGCGTGTCCGCTTCGAAGGCGGGCTTCGTGGGCCACCGGACCCGCATCGGGGCCCAATACTCTCCCCTGATTCGGTCGTTGGCCCAAGCTATGCCAGTAGTGCAAGCCG
>JABSRK010000638.1 GCA_013213915.1 Planctomycetota bacterium | reverse complement strand
AGCCGCAAAGCGCGGCACAAGATCGCATGCATTTCGTAAAGCGCCGTGATGTAACTGAGTTCGAGAATCTCCGCTTCGCCCAGGTGTTCGCGCAACCGCGCAAACGTCTCGTCCTGGACCCTGCCGTTCTGAAGCACCAATTCGTCGACATAAGCCAGAACAGAACGCTCTGTCGGCGCAAATACGTCGGCACTCGACCACGACGCAACCGCTTTGATCTTTTCCTCAGCAAGACCCACGTCGCGAGCCGCCTTGCAGTGCTGGGAAAATACGAACTGGCTCTCACGCAAAAAGCCCGCACGCATCTGCCCTAGCTCGCGAAGCTCCGGATCGAGTTTCCGATCACGACTGCGGTAGAAAGCAAAGCCCGCGATCGCGTGCCGGAAGCAATCGGGAACCAGCGCGAAGACGGTCCACCAATCTCCCGGGGTGCCGGTTGCGGTACCGGGCTCGGCCACGGGGTCGCGACCCCCAAAAAGCATGTCGTAGACGGCCTTTATATCGTCGGGGGCCTCATCGCGCGGGACTTGTTTGAGTCTGGGCATGGTTCGGTCCTGGCGGTCAACATCCTCCCTCTTCCCCTTACTTTCAGGAGAGAGTCAGGAGTCGATGAGCGCCTTGCGTGCGCTCGGAAATCTGGATGCCAAGCGGACAACTGCCGAGGCAGGGGGCGGCGCAACCCGTGCAGGCCGAAGCGTTGATTTCGAGCCTGGCGTATTGCTCGATCGCGTTCTTCTCCCAGCCGTAATCTTCGAAGTACATCCGGTGCCGCAAGACATCGTCGATGGGAACGCCCTCGGGACAGGAATCGAGGCAAGCCCCGCAATGCGGCGCACAATAGGTTCCGGCGATTTCGCCGTCGTATTTCCGAAGAATCGCGGCGTCCCTGCTTTCGAAAGGCTTGCCCGAGGCAAAGAGAAACTCGTCCACGTGCTGGACTTCAAAGAACGAGACCACCGCGGAGGAGACGTCCGGGTTGCTAAGGGCCCACTTAAGCGAGGCCTGGCTGTAGGAATCGGCATAGGGCTGGAAATTCTCGAGGCCCCGGTGCTTTCCGCCCTTCAAGGTCTTCATGGCGACCACGCCCATGTCGGCCTCGTTATGCGCTCGCGCAATGATCTCGGGAATCTCCGGCCAGATCCCGTGGTGGTAGGCGAGCATCATCACATCGAATCGGCCCGACTCGATGGAAGGATTCGCTACCTCGACAAGCCGGTGCGTGTGGGACGAGAACCCGAGAAAACGGACCTTCCCCGCTTCGCGCAGCCGATCAAAGGCCTCGTGCACGTTCGGATCGAGGAGCCGCTCGACGCTGTCGCAGGAGTGGATGTGTACGAGGTCAACGTAGTCGGTACCGAGCCGACCCAGGCTCCCGTCAACGGCTGCGATGTAGTCGGAAACCGCGCTACCGGCCGGCAAGTGCCCGAGCGGTGTACAGAACTTCGTCGCGATAAAGAGCTGATCCCGAACGCCGCGAATCGCGCGACCCATCGCTTGCTCGCTTCCGGATCCGGCATAGTCCGGCGCGGTATCGAAGTAATTGACTCCCCGATCGAGCGCGAGCCGTGCGATCCGCTCCCCTTCTTCGCCACTGATCCGTCCGGTTCCGAGAGAGATATCCGAGACCTCCCAGTTGGTCCGGCCGAGCCGGCGGCGCGCCACGATTCGGCTCTCGTCCCAGT
>JABSRK010000637.1 GCA_013213915.1 Planctomycetota bacterium | reverse complement strand
CGCGCGTCAAGTCGACCAAACACCCAGGTCGCAAGGGTAATCTTTGTGCATGCGCGCGCGCGCCTCGCAACGTTGACGACAAAGACAAACGACTTGCGTGCGTGCGTCGTGTGCGTCGCCAAGGAAAGTGCTTGACCGATCCGCGTTGCATGGAAAGATGCGCTCCGCGTTGATCGTCGCCTCTCTCTCATCGGTACCGCGCGCGCATCGTCGCCAGCCCCCATCAACCCAGAATGTCGCAGAAGAAGATTCGCATCCTCGTCGCCGCATCGGATCGCAAGAGAGCGGGCGGCGCACAGACGTACAGTTTCAGAGAGGCGCAGGAGGAGCGGGCGTGGAACCGTTTCCCCTCTATCACGTCCGCGCGAGACGAAGCCGTTCGCGAGTTTCTGTCGGCGATCAACGGACAGGGCCACGGCGAGGAGGTCCTGCGGCTGGCTGGCGGCCGACTGGCGCGGGCAACGCAGAAGAACCTCGCGTTTCGCCATGGTGGCTTGCTGCCGGTGCTCGAACGGGAGCGCGGCCCACTTTTCTCGGCGCTGGAGGCACTGCCTCCCGGCGTGACCCGTCGCCTGATGGACGACATGATCGTGGTTTGTCCGCTTTTAGGAATCCTCGCGCCTACAGACATGGTGCCCGAGTATCGGTGCCCCGTCGGGGCACAGATTCCCGGCTGGGGTTCGCTACACACGCATTGGAAGAAGCACCTTGGACCGGTGCTCACGCGCCTGTGTCGCAACCGGCGCGTGTTCTCGTTCCTGCCAAACCGGCTGCGTGCCCTGTGGGCGCCTGGAGGCAGCGTCGGGGAGTTCATCACCATTCAGTTCGCGACCCGGCGTAACGACGGCGGGCTGCGTATCGAGAACGCGGGCGCCGGGAAGCTCGCGGGTGCCATGATCAGGGCCATGTTCGACGAGGACCTGACGGACCCGTCCAGGCTGCAGGCATGGCAGGGTTATTCGGGTCACGCGTACTCTGCGGTACACAGCGAACGGTCCGAAGGCCGGTGGAGCATGGTGTTCGTTCGCTGAACGGACTGTTCAGACGGCTGAGCGCGGCTCTCCGGACCCGATGAGGCGCCGACCCAGAGGTTGGCGCGGGGAGGTTTGTCGGGGCCGGTGAGGCGCGCTCAGTTCGCTACGATCGCACCCATGCCTCCGCTGACCGTGTTGCACGAGGACGAGCGCCTGCTCGTCTGCGCCAAGCCGCCGAACCTGCTTACCGTTCCGTCGCCGGGTGGGCGAGGCAAGGGGGAGGAGACGCTCACCGGCCGCCTGCTGCGTGAGGGGCATGGGCGGCTGCTTCCCGTGCATCGCCTGGACCGCGAGACCTCGGGGGTTGTGGTGCTGGCGCGGGGCAAGGAAGCCAGGGAAGCCCTCATGGACGTCTTCAAGCGCCGTGAGGTCCTCAAGGGGTACGTAGCGTGGGTTCAGGGACATCCGGAACCTCGTGACGGCATCCTCCGCTTTCCGATCAAGGATCTGGGAGCGCATGCAGTGGTATCTGCCGACGGTCAGCCGGCCGAGACGCGCTACAGCGTGAAGGCGCGCCTTGGCCCCTGCGCCCGGGTCGAGATCGACCTCCGAACGGGACGCCACAACCAGATCCGCCTCCACTTCTCCCACATCGGCCACCCCCTGGTGGGAGAGCGCAAGTACGCGCGGGGCAAGGACGCTACGGTC
>JABSRK010000636.1 GCA_013213915.1 Planctomycetota bacterium | reverse complement strand
CCGAGCCTCCGGCGGAGGAGGAGCAGAAGGAGCCGCGTTTCGACCCTGATTTCGTCGTCGACCTGGTCCGCAATACGACCGGCGGGGAGAAGGTCTGGGATATCGAGGGCGCCTCCATCAGCCACCACAACGGCAAGTTCATCGTCCGCCACGCGTCGCACATTCAGGCGCGGGTGCGCCGCATGCTCGACCGGCTACGCTGACGCGAAGTCGTGATCAGTGCGTCGGTTCCCGGCTATTGCAGCGTCACCGACGCGTTGTGGCTGATGGTGTTGACGCCGTTGGGCGCGCCGGTGAGGCCCGTGGAGAATGCGAACCAGACCGTCTGGCCACTGAGAGCGGGGACGTTAGGAATGATGATGGCCGGAGACGACGATTGGCCCGCGGCATCGAGGGTGCCGACGAAGCCGAAGAAGATCGGCCCCGCAACGCCGCCACCCTGGTTGACGACGTAGTCGAGGAGTGGGTCCATCGTGAGCCTGACCGTGCGAGTGTCGATGCAAAGGGGCCCGTGACCGGCTGGTCACGGGCCCCTTCACGCCCGATCAGGACCGGAGAGTCGGGATCAGAGGTTGGCGGCCGAGGTCAAGCCCGGAACCGTCGCCGCAAGGTAGCCGATGCTGACGCAGCCGTTGTCCCAGACGATGGTGCACTGCAGCCCGGCCATGGTGTCGCCCGAGATGCCGTTGCCACCGTCGGTGTCGACGTTCCAGCCGAGCGTCTCACCCGGGCTGAACGGATCGCCTCCGGCGCCGAAGGTGAAGGTCAGGTTCTGGCAGTTGCCGACGAGGGCGCTGGTGGTGCTCCAGCCGCAGAACGCGGCAGGATCGCAAGCGGGAACGATGCTGTTGGTGGGGCCGAAGTCGAGGCCGGGGTCGTTGATGATCGTGCCCACGCAGGCGGGGAGGGCCGAGTTGCCGTTCTGGAAGTTGCCGGTCGTGACCGCGATACCCGTGATGCCTGCCTGGTCGTAGTCGAACACGGTGGTGTTGGCGCCTGCTACGTTCGCCGCGGCCCAGTCGAGAGTGACCGAGAGGATGTTCAGGCCCGCGGAGTTGTTGGCGACGGTCCAGTACGCGGTGCCGACCGGGACCGCTGCGCCGAAGTTATTGGTGCCGTTGGCCGTGAACACGGCGCCCAGGGCCGCACATGGCGGCGGGCCTTGAGCCGTGAAGGTCGCCTTGTTGGTGGCGTATCCCGGCCACGGGTTGCCCGTGTAGATGCCGATGCCGTCGATCACGAACGCCTGCAGGCTGATGACCGAGCCGGCCGGGAAGAAGCCCGGAGGCGCAGGGAACGCGCCGGCCGGATCACCGACCAGGTTGGGGCCGAGGGGCAGGGACGCCAGGCCGGAGGGGAGGCCGGTCGTGTTTCCGAGCTCGAAGTTGGCGGCCAGGTTGGCGGGTGGCGACGAGAACTGTGTCGGGATGACGAGTTCGGGGACGCCGAGGGTGCCGCCGAAGACGCCGTCGATGTTGGCCAGCAATGCAGCCGGGGAGCCTGATGCGGTGGCGGCGTTGCCGTACTGCCACGTGAGGATGTCGCCGTCGTAGAAGATGCGGTTGCCCGTGGTGAATCCGCTGGCGGGGAACGCTCCGGACGCATCGACCTCGACGTTGACCTCGTCCATGTAGCCGGAACCTAGGGCGGGGGTGTAGAGATCGAGCCGCTGGAACACGACCG
>JABSRK010000635.1 GCA_013213915.1 Planctomycetota bacterium | reverse complement strand
CCTCCGCCTCCGGCGGGATGGCCCACGAACTGGACACGCGTCTGTTCGCGCGACTCGCGAACGGCGTGGGCGCGTTCCACAAAGCGCCCGTGGGCGCCGACGACCCCGCCGCCGCGCAGACCGCTCAACTCGACGGGCTAGAGGAAATCGACATCCAGTTCCTCGGCATCGGCGGCAACGGACACGTCGCGTTCAATGAACCGGGCACTCCCTTCACCCTGCGGAATCACGTGACGCCACTGGACGCCGACACCATCAACGCCAACAGCACCCGCTACCCCGACGGCGCCCATCCCACGCACGCCTTGACCATGGGGCCCCGCGCCATTCTCGACGCGCGGCGCCTCTGCCTTGTCGCCACCGGACCGACCAAGGCCGAAGCCGTTCGTGCCATGCTGGAAGACCCGGTGTCCCCGGCGTGCCCGGCGTCTATTGTGCGCCTGCACGCAGACACCTGCGTCATCCTCGACGCCGAGGCTGCGTCCGCGTTGACCACGGCGGCATGGCGCGCGACCGAGCGCCTGCCAGACGCTGTGCTACGGGCGCCCGACCTCCGACCCGGTGGCCCCGTGGCCGTCATCTCTCCCCACCCCGACGACGCGTCCATCTCCTGCGGCGGACTCCTCGCGTCCCTGCCGCCGGGCATCGACAAGCACATCCTCACCTTGACCACCGGCGCCCGCGCCAAGACCCCCGAGGCCGAAACCCCCGAAGAGGTCGCCACGCTCCGCGAAGCGGAGGTGCGCCAGGAGGCAGCGACGCTCGGGTGCGAGGCGTTCTTTCTCCGCGGACGCTTCTACGACTCGGGCATGTTCGACAACGACGACGTGGACCGACTGCTCGCCGAATTGCAGCGAGTGGCGCCGGCATGGCTCCTGGCGCCCGCCCTCCACGACCCTCACCCGACTCACCGCCTCACCCGGCAGATTCTCGATGCCGCGGCGGAGCGCCTCGTCGCCAGCACCGGGCGACCCGTCGAGATCTGGACCTTCGAGGGAGCCTGGCACCAGCACGCCGCCGACGACGTCAACGCGCTCTTCTTGTTCGACGAGACCATCGAGGCCAAGAAGCTGGAGGCCGTGCGTGCGCACCAGAGTCAGCTCGCCCGCGTCCCCTTCGACGAGGGCGCCAAGGCCCTCGCCCGGCTCCGGGCGGTCACGTTCTCCGAATCCCACCTGGGCGGCACTGAACCCGGCGCCATCACCCAGCTGCCGCTGGTGGAGGCGTACGTCCGCACCCGCCTGGCTCCCTGACCCGCAGCTTAGTGGGCGCCCAGTTCCGCCAGGAGTTCGTACGCCTTGTACACCCGCTCGAGCGCGTGCTTGATGCCCTCCGAGTGCACCGAAACCGAGCGGCAGATCTTGTCCAGATACATGTAGCGGTTGGGCAAGCTCTGGATGTTGCCGTCGAAGATCAGACCGACGATCTCCAGGTCCTTGTTGAACACTGGGCTCCCCGAATTGCCGCCAATGATGTCGGTGGTGGAAACGAAGTTGTACGGCGTGGCGAGATCCACGTGCTCCCGAGATCGTCGCCAGCGCTCGGGGAGGTCGAAGGGCTCCTTGCCGCCCATGGACGCATGCCGCCCGAACAACCCGAATAGGGTCGTCGTCCACGGCACCTTGGTGGTGCCAAGGTCGTAGCCCTTGCAGGTCCCGAACGTGAGTCGAAGCGTGAAGGTCGCG
>JABSRK010000634.1 GCA_013213915.1 Planctomycetota bacterium | reverse complement strand
GTTTCATTCGTGACAGACATACCGGCCGAAGCCGATTTCGAAATAATTTTCCAGAACGGCGATGCCGCGATGAACGTCGATCTCATTCACTTCCGCGCTCCAAAGCTCAGCGCGCCTGCCCCGGAACCCGTCACCCCGGCGGAGCCGACGCCGGAAACACCGCCGAGCGGCGCTGTCTTCGGCATCGACGCCAGTGGGAATCTATTTCATGTGGATGAGGGCTGGAGTGCCGGTTTCCACTATCTCTGCGTGAATGGAAATTGCTACTCCGGAACGCGTGCCGACGGCTTTTTTGAGCGAGCCGCCGCTGCCGAGGTTGGCATTGGCCAGACGGTCAGCATTCAGTTCAAGGTCGAGGACAACGGCGGACAATGCCTGACTGGAGATGTAATCGTTACGCGGCAGCCTGGTCTCACCGCAGCCAACAGCCCCTGTGCGAACGCCGCGGGAAATCCCGCTCCCGAGCCGGACGCTGTTTCCGATCCGGAACCTGTCGCCGCCCCGGATCCCGCGCCCGAGCCGGATCCCGCAGCGGCACCGGAAGACCCCAGTCGGATTTCGTCCGACGGCAGCAGCGAGCGGGGAGCTGGGCTGATCTCCGTCTCCGGCGACAGCATCACTACGCGTTTGGCAGAGCGGTTTCGGGATCGGCATGAGTCGGACCGCAGTCACGACACCTACATCAACGAGTATGCCCAGGGCAGCGCCTACGAAATCGTATTGATTGATCGCCCGGATTCATTGGAGGTGCAGATCCATTCGCCGCAGGCCCCGCTCAGCATGGTCAACTTTAGGCACGACCACATCCTCCACTCGAGGTTCGCCGACCCGCCCCAGTATCGAGGCGGGGGCTTCATGGCGAAAGGCAGCCTGGACGGCCCGGCCGACGATTTCGCGGGTCTACTGGTCAACCGCCTGTACTTCGAGATGCGGTACGCCAACGGCCGCCCCTGGTCGGAGGTCCGAAACAACCGCGAGATCGTGACGCTCGAATTCACGCCGAGACGGGAACTCAACGGAAACTTCCCCCAGTACTACTCCGACATGCTTCGCTATCGCGCAGGACAGGGCGGAGTCACCTTCGAGCGCGACGACGCGCGTTACTTCTCCGCCGGCCCTACGACCAACTTCGCTCACGGGAGTTCCGGCTTCGAATTCTCGCAACCCTATCTCGGCATCGATCAACCCAGCCTTCATGCATTCACTCTGGGGCGCGAATTGTTTCGAGCGAATTTCCTGGGCGACCCGCTCCCCGGAAACGGCGGGAACGCGATCGGAGCGGACCCCGACGCCGCGGCGAGCGCCTGCGTCAACTGCCACTTCAGGCTGGGCAAAGGGGCGCCCCCGGGTCGGGGTAGCGAAGAACAGCTGGGTTTCATCCACGGCGGGCAGGATCTCCGAGTCGCTCCGCCGTTGATCGGATTGGGGCTATTGGAAGCCGTGGACCCGAGTACGATCGCGCAGCTCGCTCTGAAGAGCGGCGGCAAGGTTCCCGATGGGCGCTTTGGTTGGAAGGCGACAGAACCCACGATTCGCGACCAAATCCTCAAGGCGTTCGCGCTGGATATGGGTGTTCGCAATGTGAGCAATACCTTCGTCGACCTCATCGAGGCATACATCCGCGGCCTCGGCGTTCCGATTCGGCGCCACCCGGTTGCGGGGGCCAACCAAGAGCCCAACGTGGACCTGC
>JABSRK010000633.1 GCA_013213915.1 Planctomycetota bacterium | reverse complement strand
CCATGCCCGATCGTCCAGCGCACGGACCGGTAGTTTTTCGATCCAACGCCCCAAGTCATAGGAAAGGTAGCCGATCTAGAGTGCATCGGTGCCGAGCACGACGCGGCGCAGATCCGCGAACGGCTTATGGTGAAACGGCATGGTCGATTGGTGTTGTGGTGAATTGATCCAGGTGCTTTGTCCGTCCACTCCGAACCGGTAGGTGCCGGCCGGCTCGGCCAGAATCGACCACCTCGCCCATCGCGGGTGGAGCCGCCCGGAGTGAAGCAGCACGACCTTGCGATCGCGTGGCCAGCGGCGCAGCGCTTCGAGCGGATCGAATGACCAGGAAAGCCGTTCGCCTCCCAGTGGTATGGGGGAAGGGTGTTCTGCGGCGCGGGGCACGGTACCTACCTGCATGGAGTTGAATTGAACCGAAGGTCGGTATTGCGCCGAAGGCGCGATATCAGATATCGTCTCTGAAGTAGTTGTGCGCTTCGTACGTTCCGCTGACGAAACTGCCGCGATACGCGACGTATTCGAGCCGTTCAGCGTGGCCGTCCACCATCAGCATGGGGGCAATGTCCCGGTGGACGCGGGGTCGTGCGCCATTGTAATCGAACCCGAGCCAGAGATAGACAAGCACCCCACTATGTGTGTCGGGAAACTTGTCTGCGTCGGTATCGACCGTGGGGGTCCAATTGTTGTAGGTGTACTGATATTGCTGGATATTTGCCGTGTCGAACACCACGGCCCAGGTGGAAGGGTAGTTTACTTCACTAAATTTGATGGTTCCATTGTTTCCATAGACGATCGGTGCATTCGCCACGGGGTTGCCCGTCAGTCTAAAGGCGCCGTAGTGTACGCCGTTGGCCGCCTGGCCCGACGGGCATTCAAACACTTTGGTTTCTGTAAAGTCAACGACGTCTTCGTCGACGTATTCCATGATGGTTTGGTGCCACGAGGTTCCCGAAGACCATCGTGGCGGCGGCAAGCCACCAGAGGGCCTCGGTCATGAAGATATTCGACTCGGGTGGCGCGGCGGAGGGGGTCGTGAAGACGAGGACGAATCGGATCAGGATCGCGAAGGCGGCGGACTTGACCGTCACCGCCATGAAGCCGGTAACGAGCGTCGGCGCGCCCTCGTAGGCGTCGGGGATCCAGGAGTGGAACGGAAACGCGCCGACCTTGAAGCCGAAGCTGACGAGGGTCAGTCCGAGACCGGCGACGAGGAGGTAGGTGTCGACGCTTCCGGCGGTATCGGGATCGGCGAGTTGCCGGCCGATGACGTCGATGCGGATCTCGCCCGACGCGCCGAAAATGAACGCCAGGCCAAGGAGCAGGAAGCCGCTCGAAATGCCCCCGAGCACGAAGTACTTGAGCGCACCCTCGACTGATCTCCGGGCATCTCGAGTAAAGGCGGTGAGAATGTAGACCGCCATGGAGAAGGTCTCGAGACTGACAAAGACCATGATGAGCGTGTTGGACTGCGCCAGCAGGATCATTGCCCCGGATGCGTAGAGGACGAGGGCATGGAACTCGCCGTCCTCGATCCCGAGCCGGCGCAGGTAGCCGACCGTCGCTCCCAGGGTCAGCAGCGTGCCGACCAGGATGATTCCGGTGATGGCGTTGGAGAAGGGGTCGATCCGGATGGCGCCGTTGAACGCCGTTGCGGTCGGCTCCCCCGCCCAGACGCGAAACGCGAAGACGCA
>JABSRK010000632.1 GCA_013213915.1 Planctomycetota bacterium | reverse complement strand
ATCTACGACCCCAATGGCGGTGTCTGGGTGTACTCGATGCTGAAGGATCGAGTGTTCCTCCGCTCGGCGATCGATGTCGACGACATCGTGGGAGATGACGTCTTCCTGAACGCGGGTCCGTCGGTCGGAACCCGCGTGGCCACGGACGGCGTGGCCGAGATTTACGGAGCTGAGTACGGGATGTAGGCCCCCCGCGGCCCGATCCACGCGCTTTGATCCCCCCCCTTGAGTCAGGAGAGCGGAGTCTGAAATGTTGAGATTCATCGTTGGTACGAGCCTGAAGTTCCGCTTCCTCGTGATAGCCGCTTCGGCTGCCATGGTGTTCTTCGGGCTCGGCGCACTCCGGCAGATGCCGGTGGACGTCTTTCCCGAGTTCGCGCCCCCGCTGGTCGAAATCCAGACGATTTCGCTCGGGCTCTCGCCGGCCGAGGTCGAAGCGCTGGTCACCGTGCCGATCGAGGAGGCGTTGGCGGGGATCCCTCACCTCGACACCATGCGCTCGAAGTCGGTCCCCGACCTGTCGGCCGTCAAGCTGTACTTCGAGCGGGGCACCGACCTGATGAGGGCGCGCCAGATGGTGCAAGAACGCATCGGCCTCGTGGCGCACGCGCTTCCCACCTGGTGCAGTCCGCCGGTGCTCGTGCCGCCGCTCTCGGCGACCAGCCGCATGATCAAGATCGGGATCACCTCCGACGTGCTGACGGATATCGACCTCGGCATGATCACCTACTGGACGATCCGCCAGCGCCTGCTGCGGGTGCCCGGCGTGGCGAACGTCGCCATCTGGGGCGAGCGCCTCGAGATGCTGCAGGTTCACGTGGATCCCGCGCGCATGGCGCAGCACCAGGTGACGGTCAACGAGGTCATGAAGGCGACCTCCGACTCGCTCGACGTGGGTCTCGCGCTCCATAGTGACGGACACATGGTCGGCACCGGGGGCTACATCGAGACGCCGAACCAGCGCCTGCCGGTTCGGCACGTGCTCCCCATCGTCTACGACACGAACGACGTCACGCCGGACCACCTCGCCAATGTGGTGGTGCGTCCGCCCGTCGCCGGGCAGCCGGCGATCCTCATGAAGGACATTTCGGACGTCGTAATCGACCACCAGGCGATGATCGGTGACGGCATCATCGACGACGGCATCGGCATCCTGCTCATCGTCGAGAAGTTCCCGTGGGCGAACACCCTGCGCGTGACCCACGGCGTCGAGGGGGCCCTCGACGCCCTGCGTCCGGGTCTGCCCGACGTGGTGATCGACAGCGAGATCTTCCGGCCCGCGACCTACATCGAGACCTCCATCAACAATCTCGGCACCGCGCTGGTGATCGCCGCGATCCTGGTGGTCGTGGTGCTGTTCGTCTTCTTGAACGAGTGGCGAGTTGCCCTCATCAGCTGCACGGCCATCCCGCTGTCGCTGATCGCCGGTGGTCTCGTGCTCTACATGCAGGACACCACCATCAACACGATGATCCTGGCGGGCTTCATCATCGCCCTCGGCGCGGTGGTCGATGACGCGATCGTCGATGTCGAGAACATCCTGAGACGCTTGCGCGAGCACCGCGCACAAGGCAAGGGCAACCTCGGGTTGGGGCGCATCGTCCTGGAGGCGTCCTTCGAAGTCCGCAAGGCCATCCTGTTCTCCACGGCCATCGAGATCTTCGCGCTGCTGCCGGTCTTCTTCATGGAGG
>JABSRK010000631.1 GCA_013213915.1 Planctomycetota bacterium | reverse complement strand
GGGCGCTCTTGGCGTGGGAGGGGTCTGACCGCGTTGGCGAGGGGCCGAGGCCGCCCGAGGCTTCGCATACGGAGCTGCTGGTCGCGGACTATGGGATGCAGCTTCACGCCGACGTGGCGGTTGATGGCCGCGACCGGGCGCGGCTGGAGCGATTGTGCCGGTACATGCTGCGTCCCCCGTTTGCACAAAACGCGGTCGAGGAAACCGCGGACGGCCAGGTACGGGTGCACTTCAAAAAGCCCCGTCGCAGCGGCGCGACCTATGCCCAAATGCGCCCCGAGACTTTCGTCGCGCGCCTGTGTGCCTTGGTGCCTCCGCCTCGGAAGCACACGGTGTTGTACTACGGCGTCCTCTCGGCACGGCATCGTTTGCGGGCCTGCGTCCTCCCGCAGCGTGAGCGTGAGCAGGAGGATGGGCCGGAGGGAAGGCCGGAGGATGGGCGGCACAAGCAGCTGGCGTTGTTTGTGCCGATGGGATGTGTCGAGCGTGCGGGGACGGGCACGCTGCTGGAGCGACAGCTGAAGAGGGCGGCGCCCTCTCGACTGTCGTGGGCGGTGTTGCTGGCCCGGGTGTTTGGGATTGACGGGCTGGAATGCGGACGGTGTGGCGGTCCGATGCGCATCGTGGCGGTGGTGAAGACCGCGGATGCGATTGCCGCCGAGCTGCATGGCGCACGGCCGCCACCGAAGCCGTCGCCGCCCGGACAACTTGGCTTGTTTGACGGTCTCGTTTAGCCGACCTCACGTGCATTTTGGCGTCGCCGCCGAGAGGACACGATGGGGTCGGCGTGCGTGCGCGGGGCGTAGGTGGTGGTTTTTTTAGGGGTGAGAGGTCCGAGGGGGCGAGAAAGCGCGGGGAGGGGAGGGATTGGACCTTGGTGAGGTGGGGAGCGCGAGCGACGCGGGCGGTGTCGGGGGTCAGCGGTACTTTGGGGATGGGCTGTTTTCCCAGTTCATTTCGCTTAAGCTCTTGAGGTGAATCCCGCAGGCCTGAGATCAGCAATCCCAGCGGAACGACGGCAGAAGCGAAAAGGATCAGTCCTAACGTCAAGCCCTCGCCATCAAAGTGAGCGTTTCGCATCGTCGCCCAGGCGCGCGTCGCCGTCGCGTGCCGGTCTCGGCGCATCCTCCTCGGCGTCGCCGGGAACGTCGTCGCGTTCGCGCGGGTCGGCCCCCGCGACCGTCGCCGCGGCGTGCGAGGCGAACTCTGTCGGATCCTCGGTCAGCGGCAGATGGTCGCCTTCGGCGCGCGTGCGGTCGATCGGGACAGCATTTTCGATGAGCACGGGAAAATGGCGTGGGCCGACTTCGCGGTTGAAGGCATCGAGGCGGTCCTGCAGTTCGCGCACCCGTTCGGGCTCGGCTTCGGCGAGGTTTCGCTGCTCGGTGGGGTCGGTGTCGAGTTGATAGAGCCAACGCTTGTCCTGGCGCCCGTCGACCTGGAGTTTCCAGCCGTCGGCCATCACCACCTGTAAATCGCCCGAACGCCAGAAAAGGGCGTCGTGTGCGTCCCCCTCGGCCCTTCCGGTGGCGTAGGGGATGAGATCCACGCCGTCGATCACGCGGTCGCCGGGCAGGGGAGCACCGGCCGCGGCCGCTGCCGTGGAAAAGACATCGATGTGGGAAACCGGTGTATCGACGGTCCCGCCGGCGGGCAGCACCGCCGGCCACTTCATGAAGAAGGGCGAGTGCAGG
>JABSRK010000630.1 GCA_013213915.1 Planctomycetota bacterium | reverse complement strand
GTGTGCGCTAGCCGTTCTCGGGCTCGTCCTCGTGGGTCCAGATGGTCAAATTCCTGAGCGGTTTTCTCACCTTGAAGAAGAGGAGCGCGGCCACGTACCCCGCGGCGAACATCACGACGTGCCCGACGATACTGGTGTAGTAGGTCTCGAAGGGAAGGTTGAGCCACCACGGCAACCACCCCTTGCCGGCCATGACCGTCCATGTCGTGAAGACCAGCGTGCAGATGATGGCGAATCCCGCGGCGCGGCCGTCCCCGCGCGTGGTGAGCATGCCGAAAAAGTAGAGGCCGAGGAGTCCGCCTGCAAGGATGGACGTGAGTGTTGTGAGGGTGTCCTGCAGGGTCTTGCTCTCGGCCTTGTGGAAGACGATCGCCCCGACGATCATCAGGACGCTGGCCGCGGTCGCCACCCAGCGAGCTATCACGAGATAGTGCCGGTCGTCTCGATCCTTCACGAGGTGTCGCCGGTAGATATCGATGACACCGACGGTGGCAATGGCATTGAGGCTCGAGTCGAGCGAGGACATCGCTGCTGCAAGCGCCGCGGCGACGACGAGCCCGGACAGGCCGGCGGGAAGCTCGTTGACGATGAAGTACGGCAGCACGTCCTCCGCCTTTGCGCCCCCGGCGCCCGTGAGCATGTCGGCGGCCTCCTGGGTGGGAAACTGCTGGTAGAAGACCCAGAGGGCAGTCCCCAGAAACATGAAGAAGAGCCAGATCGGAATGCTGGCCACGGCGGCGACGAACATGGCCTGCCGGGCGGCGCGCGTCGAGCGGGAGGCCGCGTATCGCTGCACGGTGTACTGGATGGTGCTGTACTCGTAGAGCCAGTTGGTCAGTCCGAGAACGAGCATCATCATCGCGGTCTTGCTCTGCAGCGTGAAATCCCACCGCGCCGGCTGCAACGTGCCGTCACGCAGCTCGGCGAAGCTGAACTTGTCCGCCGCGCTGCCGACCTCGATGATCTGGTCGATCCCGCCCGGCAGCTTGTGGATGACGACTCCCAGGCAGAGGAGGCCTCCTCCCGCCAGCACGATGGTCTGGATGACGTCGGTCCACATCACGGCGCTGATGCCGCCGACAACCGTGTAGAGCGCGACGAAGACTCCGCCGACGAGGATACACGCGATGGGGCTCAGATCCGTGACGCCCTGAATCAGCATCGAGAGCAAGTACAGGATGCCACTCGTGCGCATAACCTGTCCGGCGATGAACGTCAGGGCGCCATAGACCCTGACACGCGGCCCGAAGCGCATCTCCAGGTACTGGTAGGCGGAGATGATGCGATTCTTGCGATAGAACGGTAGAACCAGGTAGGCGACGATCACAAGCGCCACGGGCAACATGAAGTTCGGCACCATGCGCAGGTAGGCCGTCTTGTAGGCGTCACCCGGAAAGGCGAGGAAGGAGATGGAGCTGATCGACGTCCCGACGAGTGACAAACCAACGACCCACCCCTTGAAAGATCGTCCACCGACGAAGTATTCTTCCGTGCTGACGTTTCGTCGGGCGAAGTAGAGGCCCATGGCCATGATTCCGGCCAGATAGCCCAGCAGCACGACGATATCCGTGGCACCCAGGTTCATGTCCTGTCCTTTTCCGTCAACTCGGCTGACTTGGGTGAATCGACAGCGCGAACGGCGACGCTCGGATATCCCATCGCGGCGCCCATCCGACTAAAACTTTCGTCAGAGCGCAAGTATTATTCC